>CAKPDJ010000005.1 GCA_934148875.1 uncultured Bacilli bacterium | reverse complement strand
ATGAGTAATCAAAAAAAGGAGGAATTTAATTATGGGTAATTACGTATCAAGTTCCGCTATCGTATTAGTATTATTTATTTTATTAGTAATTATTCTTGGTGCATGGATCTAATTTAGAAGGAGGTGTCTAAGATGTCTTGTAATCATGAACAAACAACTACTTGCTGCCAATCATCTGGAAGTGGAACAGGATTTGTTATTATTATAGTTCTTTATATTCTACTTGCTATAATACTTGGTAGCTGGTTAGGTTGCTAATTTAGAAGAAAAAGAAATTTTTCTTCTTTTTGTTTGAAAAAAATGTTATACTATTGTTAGTATGATAGGGGAAGATAGACAATGAAGAAATGGATTAAAAAACATGGTAGTTCAAAGTTGATGATTTTATTTCTTTTTGTTGGCTTTGTTTTAATTTTTTTAATAATTGCTGGTAGTTCTTATGCTTATTTTGTTACAACTGTAAAGGGTAAAGAAATGGTTATTTATACTGGTACTTTAGCAGTTAATTATGCTAAAAAGACTGATGTTATTAATAATTTAACAGCTTATCCTATGAGTGATACTGAGGGTCTTGCTACAACAGCACATGAGTTTACAGTAACTAATAATGGTAATATTGATGCTAGATATCGAGTAAGATTAGAAACTGATTCTGCTGTTACTAATATGATTGATTTAAGATATGTTAAAATAAGTTATCAAGTTGATGGTAATGGATATTCTACACCTATGTTACTTAGTGATTTAGGAGGTAGTTTAGTATTTATTAAAAATAATGTATTAACTCATTCTAGTAGTAATACTATTGGTATTAAATTATGGATTGATTTGAATGCTGGTAATGATATTCAAAATAAGGAGTTTAAAGCTAGAATAGTAGTTGATAGTATTCAAAATGTAGATGATGGTTATGTTGTTGATACTATTCCAATTATATATTTGAATAAAGATAGTAGTGGTAATCAAGATATTCATTTAACTGTTGGTGATACTTATAATGAGCTTGGTGTAGAAAAAATAGAAGATGATAAAGATATATTTACTACTGATCAGGCTACTATTAGTTATGAATATTATGATGGATCTAATTTGAATGTTGTATCTTCTGTTGATACTAGTAAAACGGGTATTTATTATGTTAATTATAGTGTTACCGATAGTGCTAATAATACTTGTAAAGTTACTAGGGTTGTAACGGTTAATAATAGTTCTATAATTCCTAGTATTAGTCTTGTTGGTGATAGCAGTATATCATTGGGTGAGGGAGATTACTATAAGGAAAATGGTGCTACAATTGCTGATAATAACAGATTAGTTATTGTTGGTGAGGTTAATACTAAGGCTGTTGGAACCTATACTATTAGATATATAGTAGTTGATAGTAATGGTAATGTTAATAGTGTAGTTAGAACTGTGACAGTTAATTCTAAATATAAGGAAGGTATATTAAATGGTACTGATCCAGTATTAGCTGATAATTTAGTTCCAGTTGTAATATCTGATAGTGGTGTAGCAGTTAAGGCGTCAAGTGCTTCTGACTGGTATAGTTATGAAAACAAAAACTGGGCTAATAGTGTTATTTTAAAAGACAAGACTATTAAATATCAAAATGGAGAAATAATACCAGAAGATAATATCGAATCATATTTTGTATGGATACCAAAGTATAGTTATCAAATATGGGATTTGGGTAATTATAGTAGTTTGACTTCGTTGTCTTCTAAAGAACAAGAAGTTAAGATTAAATTTGGAACGAGTAATACTAGTGATAGTGTATCTGGAGAATGCGCTACACCCTTTTCTAATAATCAGGGTATAGCAGGAAGTAGTGGTAACTGTAAAGTAGGCAATTATATGACGCATCCAGCGTTCTTAGCATTTGATACAACAGGATTATGGGTAGGAAAATTTGAAACAGGATATGATGGAGCAACATCAACAGCATTAGCTCAAGTAAATAGTAATGATTCAAGTAAAATTATTATTAAACCCAATGTGTATAGTTGGAGAGGTTCTACAGTAGGAAACATGTTTAAAGCAAGTTATGATTATTTAAGAAATGCTGAAAGTCATATGATGAAAAATACTGAATGGGGAGCTGTTTCTTATTTACATCATTCTAAATATGGTAGTATGGTTAGTTTAAGAATCAATAATAACTCATCCTATATTACTGGATATGCAGCGACAGTTGAGCCAACTTTAGGTTATAATTCTGGAACTAGTATTGAAGGAAGTAGGGTTGAAGAAACTGCTGTAGGAGTAGATGGAGCATATACAGTTAACTATTTAAATAATGGAAGTATAGTAGCATCAACTACAGGAAATAAAACAGGAATATATGATATGTCAGGTGGAGCATGGGAATATGTAGTAGGGTATACAACGGGTGCTTCAACTGTAGGTGGGGCTAGTGAAATAACTTCAGTATATTCTAATTTCTTTACTAATAATATTTGGAATAAGTACTATGATAAATATACATCAACATTAGATATTAATTATGATAATCGTATTTTAGGTGATGCAACTGGAGAAATTGGTCCATTTGGAAGTGAAAAAGGTTTGGACGATAATATTCGATATAAATCTAGTTGGTATAAAGATCATGCTTTTTTTGCTTATTCGTCTAATCCATGGTTCTTTCGTGGATGCCATTGGGCTCACGGTACCAATACGGGTGCATTTGCTTTTGGCTACTATGCTGGAGGTGCTGATTTAGGTGTTGGATTTCGTATTGTTTTAGCACCATGATTATTATTAGATTTTTAAAAAGATTTCGTTTTTGTAAGTAAATTACTGACTTTTCTAAATAATATATATTGTAGTGCAGTAAGATTGACTATTAAGTTTCAGTATGCTATAGTAGCATTTATAATTTTTGCTGTAACTACATAATATTTCTAATTCGTTAATATGGGAGATGAAAATAATGATTTCAAAAAAAGAATTAATAAAAGAACAAAAGGATTGTGCTGATATGTTAGGAATTTCTTTAAGTGAATATCAAAAATCTTTAAAGGAAACTAGAGTTCCAGTAAAAGATACTACTAAAGTAACATATGATAATTCTATTTTAAAAGATTTTGGTATTAACGAAGAAATGTTAAAAAAAAGAAAATATAATTTATAAAGAAAGGAGTTTTATGGAGAAAAAAGCTAAAATTGGTGATATTTGGGTTACCCTTATTCCAAAACTAATAATAGATGAAAATAATGATTCTATTCAAGTTATACTGGAAAAAAGACCTTGTTTAATTGTAGATGATGGCAGGGGTTTCTTGATAGAAGAAAATGCTAATTATTCTGGATTAAAACTAACTACTCGCAATAGTATTTTGGAAAATGTAGTTAGAAAAGAAATTAAAAATTGGAAGGAATTGGGGCTAAAAAGAAAATCTTATATTAGAATAGAATTACCTTTGAAAATTGAATCCCAGCAGTTGGTAAATAAAATTACTACTTTATCTAATAGTGATTTACAAATTTATCTGAAAGAATTGGCCAATTATTTTAATACTGATGTACTAGAAAGATTATCGGATGTAAAAATATAAAAAATTGTAAAGTGTGTAAATATGAAAAATGAAATGTGGTTAATTTGGAGACTTTGGATAGTTTCTTTTTCTTTTTTATACAAAAATGATATACTTTAGATGGTTGAGGTGATACTAATGACAAAGGAATTGTTGGCACCAGCTGGGGATTTTGAAACATTAAAACAGGCTATCCATAATGGTTGTGATGCTGTTTATTTGGGTGGTAAAAGATTTGGTGCTAGAAAATTTGCTTCTAATTTTGATGAACAAGAAATGGTTAAAGCAATTAAATACTGTCATTTATATGGAGTTAAAATATATGTAACTGTTAATACTATAATTTTTGATGAAGAAGTTAATGATTGTTTAGAGTATATTACTTTTCTTCATAAAAATGGAGTAGATGCTGTTATTATGCAGGATATAGGAATGATTGTATTAGTTAGAAAAGTGTTACCTAATCTTGATATACATGTATCTACTCAAGCACATACACATAATGTTAATCAAATAAAGTTATTAGAAAATCTTGGTGTTACTAGGGTAGTATTAGCAAGAGAAATGAGTTTAGAAGAAATAAAAAAATTAGATACTTCTTTAGAAATAGAAGCTTTTATTCATGGTGCTTTATGTGTATGTTATTCAGGACAATGCTTATTTAGTAGTTTTCTTTTGAATCGTAGTGGTAATCGTGGTGAATGTGCAGGTATCTGTAGACTTCCTTTTACACTTCTTGAAGATGGTAAGAAAGTAGATACAGAGGGTAAGTATTTATTAAGCCCAAAAGAATTAAATACAACTAATCATATCAAGGAATTACTTGATAGTAATATTACTTCATTCAAAATAGAAGGTAGAATGAAAAGTCCTACTACAATAGGTTTTATTACTAGACTTTATCGTATGTTGATAGATCATTATAATAATGGGGAAGTAGTAAGTTTAACTGAACAAGAACAGGAAAAGTTAATGGTATTATTTAATCGTGGTTTTACAGAAGGGTACTTATTTAATAAAAGTGGCAGAGATTTAATGAATATAACTTCACCTAACCATATAGGAGTGGTTATTGGTAAAGTAATTAGTACAACTCCTAAAAGAATTAAAATTAAGCTAAATAAACCACTTCATCAAAATGATGGTATTCGTTTTGAACAAGAACAATTAGGTATGATAGTTAATTATATTTATGATAGTCATGATAAGTTGATAGCTTCTGCTAATAGTGGTGATATTATTGAAATCGATAACAAAATTGGTATATCTAGTGTTAATGGTAATGTTTTAAAAACAGTTGATAGCCTTTTATTAGATGAATTAGAAAAGTACAGTGAAAAGAAAATCGATATTAAGTTAAATGTATCTGCTAGTGTAGATGGTATATTTATACTTAATATTAGTGATGGTGTTAATAATATTTCAGTTGAAGATAAAATTATAGAAAAAGCAACTGGTAGTGGTACTACTAAAGAGAGAATATTAGAACAGTTATTAAAACTTGGTGATACACCATTTAAAGTGGTTCATTATGATTTAGATATAGATAATGGTATTTTTGTACCTATTTCTAAGATAAATGAATTAAGAAGATTAGCGGTTGCTGATTTAATAGATTTACGTGAAAATAATAAAAAAGAGGTAATTGTTAATGATGTATTTTCTTTAGATAATCAAAGTTCTAGTTCTAAAATCATGATTAATGCTTTAGTACGAAATGAGGAACAATTACTTACTTGTATAGATATGAATTTGGATACAATTTATGTTACTGATTATAATTTATATAAGAAATACCATAATTTAGATAATATTTATTACCGAGTTAATAGAGTTATGTCTGATTTTCCTGATTATGATAAAGAAAGATTATTAGTAGGGGAAACGGGATCTATTTATAAATATATAAATAATAACACAGTAAGAAGTGATTATTATTTGAATGTCGCTAATAGTTATCATGTTTCTTATCTTAGAAATTTAGGTGTTGATAATATTACTTTATCTGTAGAAAATTCTATTGATACAATTTCTCATATTGTTGATAAGATTGGTAATAAAAATATAGAGGTTATTGTTTATGGTAGATTAGAGGCTATGATAATGAAATACTGTCCTTTAAAAATGCTTATTAACAATGATAAAAAACCATGTAGTGTTTGTAGAAATGGTAAAAAATATGAACTTGTTGATCGTAATGGTGCACATTATCCTTTATTACAGGATAGGGAGCTTACTCATATTTTATATTATCAAAATTATGATAGATTAGATAATGTTCAAAAATTAGCAAGTATTGGAGTTTTAAATTATAGATTTGAATTTTTTAATGAAAACAGTAATGAAATAAAAGAAATAATTAAAAATACTAAAACTATTCTTTCCATAATTTAGTAATTATGTTAAACTTAAAATATAAGGATTGGTGTTACCATGAGAAAAGAAAAAAACAAGAAAAATATTATTCCAGTTAAGAATTATATAAAATTGTTAATATTGATTGTTGTAACTATATTTTGTTCATTCTTACTTAGAAATTGGTATGTGGGAAGAGTTAACTATGAACTAAATATTCCAGTTATAGCAGAAACTGTGCTTAGAAAAATTAGTAATGAAGAAGTTTATAATTATGTCCATGAGAATGAAAATGCTATTATTTATATGGGTGTAGCTAGTGATAAAAATTGTAGAGCATTTGAAAAGGAATTTAATAAAGTAATTAATGATAGGAGTTTAGAAGATAAAATTACTTATTTAAATATTACTGATGTTAAAGATAAAAATGCTTTTATAGAAGAATTTAATACTAATTATGGTATTTCTTTACAAGGTTATCCTAGTTTGATTATTTTTAGTGAAGGAAAAGTTAAATCAGTTTATTCTGTTAAGACTGGTTATAAGTTAGATATATCTGCTATTATTAAATTTTTAGATGAAAATGGAGTTGACTCTGCGGAATTATGATAAATATTGTATTATTTCAACCTGAAATACCTCAAAATACTGGTAATATTATGAGAACTTGTGTGGCTACTGGTTCTAAGTTACATTTGATTAAGCCTTTTGGATTTGTACTTGATGATAGCCATTTAAAAAGAAGTGGAGTTAATTATATAGATAAATTAGAATATCAAGTATATGAAAATTGGGAAGAATTTGTAGAAAAAAATAATGGTGATTTTTACTATTTTACTAGGTATGGTCATAAGCCTCATACTAGTTTTGATTATTCTGACAGTAGTAGAAATATTTATTTAATTTTTGGAAAAGAGTCTACTGGTATCCCTAAGGAAATATTAAAGAATGATTTAGAACATTGTATGAGAATACCAATGACTGCTAATGTTAGAGCATTAAATTTATCTAATTGTGTAGCTATTTGTACTTATGAAGTGTTGAGACAGCAAGATTATAACGATTTATTAAGGGATGAGCCTATGGATGATATGCATAAAGGAAATGACTTTTTGGAAAGAGACTAAATTATGTAATTAGTCTTTTTTTCTTGTTTAATATTTCGAAAGATTATATAATAAGACTAGAAAGTAAGAATAGGAGATGACTGCTATGACTAAGAAGAAAATTATTATACTTAGTAGTATTTTAGTTATTACTATTGTGTTAGCGTTTTCTGCTAGCTATGCTCTGTTTCGTTTTAATGTTACTAAGAGTACTAATTTTAAATTAACTTTAGGTACTTTAGAATTGGTTATTAAGGATACAACAACAGAAGATAAATTTGTTTTAACAAATGTTGTACCAATGAAAGATGAACCAGCTTTAGAACAGAAAGGTTATACATTTACATTAACTAATACAGGTACTATTGATAGCTATTATTCTGTTTATTTAGATGATATTTTACTTGATAATGCTGGTAATAGATTGGAAAACAGTTATATACGAATTAATTTATTAAATGAAAAAACAGGCCTTAGTAGTACAAAATATTATAGCGAACTTACTGATGAAGAGAGTTTATTAGAAAATGGCTTTTTAAAAGTTGGTGAAAGTATTACTTATACTTTTCATATGTGGCTTAAATATGATGCAGGAAATGAAGCACAGAATAAGTATTTTGCTACTCAAATTAGAGTTGTTGGAACACAAGCAAATGCGGTATCTTATAAAGAATCATTGTTGAATGGTGCTGATCCGGTATTAAGTGATAATTTAATTCCAGTTACAATTGCAGATGGTACTGTTACTTATGCTGATGTAAAAAATAAGTGGTACAGTTATGAAGATAAGATTTGGGCAAACGCAGTAATATTAAAAAACAATGTAACATATAGTGTAGGACAAGTAATACCAGAAAGTGATATAAAACAATATTATGTATGGATACCGAGATATAAATATCAATTATGGAATGTAAATGGAGAAAATAAATATCCAAATGGAACAGAAAAAGAAAGTGCAATAAATATAGTATTTGAAAGTAAGACAACAACACCATCAAATGGAACACAAAATGAAGAATGGTTAACTCATCCGGCATTTACATCATTTGATACTGATGGAATATGGGTGGGAAAATTTGAAACAAGCTATGATGAGGAAACATATACAGATTCAAGTAAATTTCTAACAACAAATCCAAATTATTTAGTAGCTACAGAAGCAACAAACATAATAATAAAGCCAAATGTAAGAAGTTTAACAAATAAAGATGTAAGCACATTCTATACATTAGGAAGAGGAGTAAATCAAAGCTTAAATTCACATATGATGAAAAATAGTGAATGGGGAGCTATAGCATACCTAACATATTCATTATATGGAAAATGCACAGAAACAGGTTGTGAAGAGGTATATGTAAATAATGTTAATACAGGATATTCAAGTGGTACAGCAATCTTTACAGGCCAGTGGCAATATGGAGCAACAATAACAGGATGTAGTGCATCGACAGTGTCAGCAACTGTAAATAGTAATAAATCAGCCTGTGAATCAGGTTACGCATATAATGAAGCAAATAATAAAGCAAGTACAACAGGAAATATAAGTGGAGTTTATGATATTAGTGGTGGAAATTGGGAATATGTAATGGCAGTAATAAAGGATTCAAATGGATTACCAATAAGTGGAAAAAATAGTAAATATAATTCAGGATTTAATGGAACATACGGTGATGGAGGAAGAAAAACAGATGGAATAAAATTTCCAGAGACAATATACTATGATTTATACGCATCTAATTCAATAGAGTCAGGTGATGATACATGGTATAAATATGAAAATGGACATTTAGGAGATGCAATAAAAGAAGTGGCTATATCAAAAGAAAATAGTCGTAGAGGAATATGGTATGGGGATTATGCATTCTTTCCTACGACTACTGGTCCTTGGATAGGACGTGGTGGTGATTTTCATGATGATACAGGCATAGGTGTTCTTAACTTTGGTCGTGACAGCGGTCGTGCTTCCATTAGTGGTTGCTTTCGTGTAGTTTTATCTCCTTCAAAATAAAAAGATATCTACAAATTTAGATATTCTTTTTTACTTAATTGTTTAAAATATTTATGGTTAAATCAATCATGATATTTTTTTCTTTGGGATTGGATTCAGCTATTAATATAGTTAAAGCTGCTAAAGTATTGTTGTCAATTATGTTTTTAGCGTCCACAGTTAAAATATTATAAAAGTGTAAAAAATAGATAAATAGAGTGGCAGCAATTCTTTTGTTCCCATCAATAAAAGCATGATTCTTAATTACTAAGTATAGGAAATTTGCTGCTTTTTCTCCAATGGTTTGATAAACATCATTTCCATCAAATGATTGATAGATGTTATTAATAATAGAGTTTAATCCTTTATCTCTTTCTAAGGCAAAGATGTCGCTATTCTCATTAAACTTTAATAAATCAATTAAATTTAAACAATTTTGATATGTAATCATTTTGTTTGATTTTCTACCTTTAGTTTTTTCAAAATTTCTATGATCATAGTTATCTAATATGTCTAATCCTTTTGAATAATTATTAATTACTTTCAATACTTCTTTTATATTTTCATCGTTTGTTTCATTACTTCTAGTTGCTATATCAATAAGTTTGACTGTCTTTTCTAAATATTCTAATCTTTTTTGATTAACAACATAACCTTTTAACATGTAGTCTTTTAAAACGTTGGTTGCCCATTTGCGAAAAGTTACTCCTTGCAATGATTTAACTCTATAAC
This sequence comes from uncultured Bacilli bacterium, assembly GCA_934148875.1. Taxonomy (GTDB): domain Bacteria; phylum Bacillota_I; class Bacilli_A; order RF39; family UBA660; genus Alloscybalousia. The sequence goes on along the minus strand of CAKPDJ010000005.1, from coordinate 43,638 downwards.
CAACACTGATAATAACATCTAAATTATAGTATTCAATTTGACGGGTTACTTCTCTAGTTCCTTCCTTTTGAATTGTCGCAAATTTTGCGACAGTTGATTTATTTAATTCTTCTTGTAATGCGCTGTTGATATGTTTTCTTATTGTTTTAGAATCTCTAACAAAAAAGTTCAGCCATTTGTTCTGCATTAAGTCAAACCGTTTCATTCTTTATATTTACTTCCAATTTTACATTTTGATTTTCAAATAATATAATTTAATTACTTATTTAATATTCCTCCATATCTAATGTTACTTTAGTTTATTTATTTTTCGACAAACCTTCTCCTTTATAAATATATTTTGCCTTCTTACTAAATCTTTGGTACGCAACTAATGTTCTTTCTACTATGGAAAGTTAGGCCTTAATATATTTCGTATTTTAACATATAATTAATTAAATAAAATATTCATTTATCAGAAAGATATTGTTTATTTTTAATTATTAGTGTATCCTTATATTAGAGAGGTGGGAGTTATGAAAAAAAGATTTTTATTATTTGTATTCATGGTATCAGCTTTAGCTATTACAGGATGTGGTAAAAATAATACTAAGACATTATATTGTACTTCTAGGGAAGAAACAGATGGTGTTGTTACATCTAGTGTTATGGATATTAGCTTTAAGAATAGTGAGGCTGAGAAAATTACTTTAGATATATCTATTGATTATACAGATAAGTATAAAGACTATGTAGATACATTTAAAGAAACATTAGAAACTCAAAAAACTGAGTTAGAGAAGATTGGTTATAATGTAGATATTACACTTAATTCTTCTTCTTTGTCATTAAAGGCAGTTGGTACTAATAAAACTCTTGATAAGAGTGAATACCAAGGGACTTATGCAGCTACAAAAAAATCTTTAGAAGATTCTGGATATACTTGTAAGTAGTTAGTATTCGTAATATAGATACAATTATTAAAAAAAGCGAGTGAAATTAAAATTCATTCGCTTTTATTCTGTGATCTTTTTAAAAGTTTCATCGATTGGTTTTAAACTTTCTTGACTGAAATTCATTTTCCAATAATCATCTTTGTACCTAGGTATCAAATGTACATGATAATGCTTTACATCTTGACCTAAATCATTATTTTGGACAATAGTTAGACCCTCAATATTTAATTTTTCTTTTAATAAATCATACATTTTCTTTTCTACTTCCAATATATGAGTAGCTAGTTCGCTATCTACTTCATTTACAGTTACTATGTGTTTTTTAGGTATAATCAAACAATGACCATTAGTATTGGGATTAATATCTAAAAATACTTTTACTAAATCATCCTCATAAATTGTTTTACTTGGAATAATATCTTCAATAATTTTGCAGAATAGGCAATCCATTATATCATCTCCTTATGTTTAATTTTAACATATAAAAAGAAAATGTATTAAACATTTTCTAAGTTTTGTGAATATTTGCGGATATTCCAATTATATATTGATACTCATATTAATTATTTATGCATAATCTTGTTAATCGACATTTTTTTACATTTCACTTGACAAATATTTCATCTAATACTTGTTATTTGAATACATAATTGTTATATTTAGGTTAGATGGTAGGAGGTAGTTACTTTTGGATGTTATTTTTAAAATTGCTACTAGTGATGATGTTGCTAATATTATTAAACTATGTAATTTATGTTTCTTTGAAGAAACAGATCTTGATTATGCAAAACGTATTTTTGAAGAAACAAAAAATGATACTAATCAAATTTATTTAGTAGGTATAATTGATGGCAAGGTTGTTTCTCATGCTAAAATTACAGTTATACCAACTATATATGAAAAGATGAATACTTATGCTATTTTAAATCATGTTTGTGTTCATCCGGATTATCGTAGACATGGTATAGCTACAAAAATGTTAGATGAAATTACCAGAATATGTTTAGAACATAAATGCAAAACTATGGAATTGTGGTCTAATAATGTTCGTACAGCTGCACATGCTTGTTATCATCATTATGGTTTTCATCTAGATGAAGCTGGCTTTTTTTCAAAACAAATTAATTAATTATTAGGTGGGTGATATATTTATGAAAATTAATAGTATTTATGTTGGTGGTTGGTTTCAAAGAACTATGCTACAATTATCTGAAATTTATGACTTTTTGAGAGACTGTAAAACACAACTTGATTTATCAACAGAAAAATTAAGTGAATATCGTAAGGCTTTACAAATTGGTAAAATTGATTATGGTGTTGCTGGTGAAGAATATGTTGAATTTACTACAGCTGTAAATATTCGTGTTAGAGTATTTGAAGATGGATTAATTACATTGAAAAATGAAAGTGTAAGTGAAGATACTTTATTTGCAGATATTGAACATGTAACAGATTACTATGAAAATAAACTTTCTCCAGCATTTAGTTATTTGTTTAGTTTAGGTGCTCCTGTACCAAAAGAACTTGCACATATTGAAACTGTATATCCATATTTTATAGTTTGTGATAATGCTACTAAAGATGAGATAGCTGATTTATTAGCTAGAACTGAAAAACAAAAATATTTCGAATTTGTTAATGATAAATATGATGTTATTCGTGGAGATAAATATTATTTTATAAATAATAAGAAACAATCTTTGGATAAAATAGAAAGATATATTGAAGAACAGGTATTTATTCGTGAATTTAAGGGACAGTTACATAGATATTTAAATATTCACCGTATTATTTGGGAAAAAATAGATGCTGTTAAAGAACAGGCTAATGTTAAAGGTGCTGATATTGTTAAGTTTAGTAGTAAATTGGAAGGATATGCTAAAACTATTAACTTAATTGATGGTAGAATTAATCAAATGAGTACTTATTTACCAACTCGTGAAAAGATAGCTAAGAGTGATGAAGAACTTGCAGAGTTTTTGGCTATTTCTGGTTATAGATATGAAACGTTAAAGGATACTTTAGATTATATTAAATCATTGTGGACTATGACTAAAAATTACGTTTCTTCTGCTCAAAAACTATTTGATGGTTTGGGAAGTCAAATAACAGAAAAATCAGTAGATAACTTGACGATTGTAACTTCAATGGGTGTTGGTGCTAGTTTGATTGGCTTGTTTACTGAATCTGCTCCATCATTTACGGTATTTGGTGTAGTTTACTTCTTTGCTTTAGCTTTAGTAGGATGGTTAGTAAATAAAGTAATGTCAACTATTTCAAAAAAGAGAAAGTATGAAGTTGCAGATATAGAATACGATAAAGATATTTAATTAATTGGCACTTACTTTAATATGTAAGTGTCTTTTTTTGACAAGAAAAGTTATTTTGAACGTTTATACTATTAATTGTGTATTATACTAGTAATAATTGTTTTCAATATTTAAAAATCGTGCTAAAATAATGACTGGAAAAGGTGATCTGTTATGAAATTTATAATTGATAATATTGATGTAAAAAGTAAAGATGGTAAAGAAATATTAAAAAATTTTTCTTTAAACATAAATTCAGGTGAAGTTCATGTTATTATGGGACCTAATGGAACTGGTAAAAGTACTTTATCTAAAGTTATAATGGGAAGTAAAGATTATATAGTTACTAATGGTGATATCACTTTAGATAATGAATCTATTTTAAAACTTGATACTTGTGAAAGAAGTAGAAAAGGAATATTTTTAGCTATGCAATCACCTATTAGTATTGATGGTGTTACTAATAGTGAGTTTTTACGTACAGCTTTATCTAGTAAACAAGGTAGTAATGTAGGAATATTTCCATTTATTCAAATGATGGAACAAGCTATGAAGGATTTAAAGATGGATCCTAATATGATGCATCGTTCTATTAATCAAGATTTTTCTGGTGGAGAAAGAAAGAAAAATGAAATACTTCAGATGAAAATATTAAAACCTAATCTTATTCTTTTAGATGAACTTGATTCAGGACTTGATGTTGATAGTTTGAAAATAGTATGTGACAATATAAATTCTTATTTAAAAGAAAATAGTGAAGCATCAGTATTGATAATTACTCACTATACTAAAATATTAGATTATATTAATCCAGGATTTGTTCATGTAATGTTAAATGGTAGAATAGCTAAGAGCGGAGATTTTTCACTTGCTAAAGAAATTGAGGAAAAAGGATTTCTTTGTGTGAATGAAATAAGTGAGGATTAAATTCATGAATAAAATATTAGTGAACAATATAGAAAAAGATAATATTGATAGTAAATATGTTTTAGATCATGATGATAATATCTATTTAGAGTTAGATGATATTAATAAAGAACTTTTTCTTGTTGTTAAAGAAAATGTTAACATTACATTTAATATTTTTGGTAAATGCTCTGATTTAAAGCTTAATGTTTCAATTAGTGAAAATAGTAATTTAATTATTAATACTTTAATATTAGAGGGTAAATTTAATATTAGTATTAATATGGAGGGTAAGAATAGTACTGTTTATTCTAATTATAGTGTTGTTAGTAGTGAAAATAGTCATAATAAAATAGAGGTAAAACATTTAGTATCCAATACTAATAGTTATTTAAGTAATCATGGTTTTAGCTTAAATAAAGCTGATATTATTTTAGATGTTAATGGTTGTATTCCTAAAGAATCTAGTAAATGCGTAAGTCATCAAGATAATCAAATAATAGAAATAGAAGATAGTTTGTCTCAAATTAATCCTAATCTTTATATAGAAAACTATGATGTGGAAGCAAGTCATGCTGCTTATATTGGAGAGTTTAAGGAAGAAGCTTTATTTTATATGATGAGTAGAGGAATAAGTATGGATGATGCTAAGTTCTTATTGTTAAAAGCTTTCTTACTTGGTAATTTTAAATTTGATGATACTACTTATGATAATTATATGAATGGAGTTACAAAATATTTTAATAGGGAGGTGTAAAGATGCATAGAGAAGATTTTCCTATATTAGATAAAGATTTTATTTATTTTGATAATGGGGCTACTACAATGAAACCTAAATGCGTTGTTGATAGTGTTGTTAGTTATTATACTGATTATACTGCTAATGCACATAGAGGAGATTATGATAATAGTCTTAAGGTAGATTTAAAATATGAGGAAGTACGTACTAAAGTTAAGAATTTAATTAACTGTGATAGTGAAAAAGAAGTAGTTTTTACTAGTGGTACTACTGATTCTTTAAATAGAATAGTATTTGGATATATAAAATATAATTTACATGCTGGTGATGAAGTTTTAATTACTAAGGCTGAGCATGCTTCTAATTTTTTACCTTGGATAGAGTTAGCTAAAGAAATTGGTGTAGTTATTAAGTATATTCCCCTTTATAATCATTTAGTAACTATAGAGAATGTGGAAAAAAGTATTACTGATAAAACTAAAGTTATTTCTCTAGCACATGTTACTAATGTATTAGGTGATGTTCGTCCTGTTAAAGAAATAGGTGAATTGTGTAAAAAGAATAATATTATATTTGTGGTTGATGGTGCTCAAAGTGTTCCTCATATGAAGGTTGATGTTTTGGATATGAATATTGATTTCTTAGCCTTTTCTGCTCATAAGATGTGTGGACCTACTGGAGTTGGTGTTCTTTATGGAAGATTTGATTTACTAGATAAATTAAAACCTACTACAGTAGGTGGTGGTATGAATTCAAGTTTTACTAGTGATGGTGAAGTAGAATATAAAATGCTTCCAAATAGATTAGAAGCAGGTACACCTAATATAGCTGGTGTTATTGGAATGGGTAGTGCTATAGATTATTTAATGTCTATTGGAATTGATAAAATATCAGAACATGAAAGAAATTTAAAGAAGTATTTCTTAGAAAAAGTAAAAGATGTTGAGGGTATAGTTATTTATAATGGTGATATAGATGGTGGTACTGTTGCCTTTAATATTGATGGTGTATTTAGTCAGGATACAGCAGTATATTTGAATCATTATAATATTTGTGTAAGAGCAGGTAATCATTGCGCTAAAGTATTAAAAGAAGATTTGCTAGTAAAGAATACATGTCGTATTAGTTTTTATTTATATAATACAGAAAAAGAAATTGATAAATTGATTGAGGTATTAAAAGAATCAAAGGAGATATTTAAAATTATATTATAGAAGTAAGGAATAGTGATAATAATATGGAACCAGCATTAAGAAGAGAAATAATGTTAGATAATTATGAACATCCTATGAATAGAGGATTAGTTGATGATGATAGTTATATTAAAATTAATACTAATAATGAGAGTTGTATTGATAACTTAGATATTATGTATAAAATAGAAGATGGTAAGCTAGTTGATATACGTTTTGATGGGGAAGCCTGTGCGATATCAACTAGTGCTACTAGTATTATGATTAAGTCTTTGGTTGGTAAAACTAAGGATGAAATAATTAAAATTGTTGAAAACTATGAAAATATGATTGATGAAAAGGAATATGATAGCAATTTACTTGGTGAATTAATTGTTTATAATGAAATATATAGACAACCTAATCGTAAGAAGTGTGCACTTTTACCTTTTGAATCAGTAAAAAAGATTATAGATAAAATGTAGAAATAGGGGAGATTATTATGGATAATATAAATAGAGAAAGTAACGAGGAAAATAATTTAAGATCAAAGGCAGTAAATCAGTCACCTAAACCAATTAGTGATTATAATTTTATTAAGTTGTTTTTTGCTTGTATGCATGCTAATAATCAGACTTTTTTTGATAGAAATAGTTTGAGATATGATTTATATCCATTTAAGGGTGATGATAGATATAGTGATTTATTTCAGAATGTTGCTGTAAAACAAGTAGTAGAAGGAAATTTTTTAGAAATTGAAGAAGCTTTACAAAATGCTGACTTTTTGGGAATAATAAGATTGGCTGATAATATTAATAATAGTAAATCTGTAATTTTACTTGATGATGAGTATAGTGAAGCAATTATGTCTTGTTATGGAGATGATACTATTAAAATGGATGGCTTAGTTAGGGAATTTGTGGATAAGAAACGAATGGAAATACCGGTTAAAAAAATAGAATATTAATATAATTGTAGAAAGAAAAGTGGTGATTTTTTTGGAAATCGTCGGTTTAGATAAAGATAAAATAAAAAAAATATCAGAGTTTAAAGAAGAAGATAGTTGGGTACTTGATTATCGTTTAAAAAGTTTTGAACTTTTTCAGAAATTGGGAGATGCTAATTTTGGACCTAAAGCAGATATTGATTTTGATAAAGTAATTTATTATAAAACTAGGGAAGATACTATTAAAAATAATTGGAATGATATTAGTTGTAGTATTCGTGATGAACTTAATTCAGTTGGAGTACTTGAAAGTGAAAAACATTTAGATGGTATGGGTGTTCAATATGAAAGTGAAGTAATTTACCATAATATGTTGGAAGAACTTACTAAGAAGAATGTTATTTTTACTTCAATTGAAGAAGGACTTAAGAAGTATCCAGAAATAGCTAAAAAATATTTTGGTAAAATTGTATCCAATGCTGATAATAAGTATGCAGCGCTTAATAGTACTGTTTTTAGTGGGGGTAGTTTTATTTATATTCCACCTCATACTGAGCTTGATAGACCACTTCAGAGTTATTTTAGAATTAATAGTCGTAATATGGGACAGTTTGAAAGAACTTTGATTATAGTGGATGATGATAGTAGTTTACATTATATAGAAGGATGTACAGCTCCTAATTATAGTGAGTCTAGTTTGCATGCAGCTGTTGTTGAGATTTATGTTGGTAAGGGTAGTAAGTGTCGTTATAGTACAATTCAAAATTGGGCTACTAATGTTAATAATTTAGTTACTAAAAGAGCATTAGTTGATACAGATGGTGTGATGGAGTGGATTGATGGTAATATTGGTAGTCGTGTTACTATGAAGTATCCTGCTTGTATTTTAAAGGGTGATAGAGCAGAAGGTACTTGTATTACTATTAGTGTTGCTAGTAATTATCAGGAACAAGATACTGGTGCTAGAATGATTCATATAGGTAAAAATACTAAGAGTACTATTATCTCTAAGAGTATAGCCAAAAATGGTGGTAATGCTACTTATCGTGGTAAAGTTGATATTAAAGAGTCTGCTACTAATAGTAGTAGTATGGTTAAGTGTGATACTTTAATACTTGATGATATTTCTAAGAGTGATACTATTCCGATTAATATATGTAGTAATAGTAGTAGTAATATTGAACATGAAGCAACTGTTTCTAAAATTAGTGATGATAAGTTATTTTATATGATGAGTCGTGGTGTTGATGAAGAAAAAGCGACAGAATTAATTATATTAGGATTTATTGAAAAATTTAGAGAAGAATTGCCAATGGAATATGCAGTTGAATTAAATCAGCTTTTGAAAAAAAATTTATAAAACTTGTAAACTTATTTTTTAGATTATATTTTATTAATTAAAAAGAGGAATTGCTAAGAACAATTTCTCTTTTTGCTTTATTTTGTGAAGGGAATTTGTAAAATTGGTCATTTGCAGGGATTTTTTTTATGTGTTAGCATACAACCCAGAAAGGAGGAATATTATGCTTAATCAAATTGTTTTAGTTGGTAGATTAGTAAAAAAACCAGAACTAAGAACATCAGAAAATTCTAAAAAATATACTTTTATTACTTTAGCTGTTCCTAGAAGTTTTAAAAATATTAATGGTGAATATGATACTGATTTTATTGATTGTGTACTTTGGGATAATGTTGCTAGTTCTACATCAGAATATTGTGGCAAAGGTGATATTGTTGGTGTTAAAGGTAGACTTCAATCTAGATTAATAGAAAAAGATGATAATAAGAAGTATGTTTTAGAAGTTGTTGCGGAAAAAGTTACTTTTTTATCTTCGAGCAAAGATATAAAAGAAAAAGAAGAAAAGTAAGAATAGTTCCTAATTAGTTAACTTACCTCAAAATACGACAAGATTTCACTATAATGTACCTATATTATGGGAAATAGGATTGAGGTGGTTTTATGGTTCTATTTAGTACAAGATTGAAAGAACTTAGAAAAGAAGTTGGATTAACACAAAAACAACTTGGTGAAATGGTTGGCGTTACAAAGGTTAGTATTTGTTGTTACGAAAATGGTACTAGAACACCTACACTTGATACCTTGATTGATTTGGCTAATAGTTTAGGCGTTGATTTAGCTTATTTGTTAGGCGTAGATACCTTTATGGTAGCTGAGGATGATATGAAATGTTCTATTAATCTTGCTAAAGATGAAATAGAATTAATTAGAGAACTTAGAATGCATATTAAGTTATATGAAAAGCTTATAACTGACCCTAAGAGAACAATAGAATACATAGAAAAGAAAATGAGATAAAGTGTACTTTTGATGGCACACTTTTTTTCTTGAAATAAAACGAAATTAGTGTACAAATAATTTGTTTTTGATATAATTAATTATAAGAATAGAGGGTGTTCTTATGACGATGGTAGATATAATTAATAAAAAAAGATTAGGAAATACTTTATCTAAAGAAGAACTTAGTCAAGCTTTTCTTGGGTATTATAATGGAAATATTCCAGATTATCAAATGAGTAGTTTGTTAATGGCTATTTGTATAAAGGGAATGACTGATAGAGAAATCTTTGATCTTACAGATATTTTTATTAATAGTGGGGATATTTTAAATTTAGATAGTGTTCATGGTATTACAGTTGATAAACATTCAACAGGTGGTGTGGGTGATAAGACAACTTTGATTGTTGCATCTATTGCTGCTTCTTTGGGTATAAAAGTTCCTAAAATGAGTGGTAGAGGTTTGGGTCACACTGGTGGAACTATTGATAAACTAGAAAGTATTCCTGGATTTAGAGTTAATTTAACAGAAGAGGAATTTATTAATCAACTTAATGAGGTTGGTGCATGTATTATTAGTCAAACTAAAAATCTTGCTCCACTTGATAAGAAAGTATATGCACTTCGTGATGTTACTGGTACAGTTGAATCTATTCCTTTAATTGCTACTAGTATTATGAGTAAGAAAATAGCTAGTGGTGCCAATAAAATAGTACTTGATGTTAAGGTTGGAAATGGTGCTTTATTAAAGACTAAAGATGATGCAGTTGAAATATCTAGAATTATGAAAGAAATAGGTAAACATTATGGTAGAGATGTTGAAACTATGATTACTTATATGGATATTCCACTTGGTACGTCTATAGGTAATGCTTTGGAAATTTTGGAAGTAATTAAAATATTATGTAATGAAGAGAACAATTATTTGGTAGCCTTGTCTAAAGCTTTATCTAGTAAGATGGTTCAAATGGCATTAGGAAAAGATATTAATGAAGCTAATAAAATGGTAGATGATGCTTTAACTAGTGGTAAAGCTTATCAAAAATTTCAAGAAATTATAGCTAGTCAGGGTGGAGATTTGAGTAAAATACGTGTTAGTAAAAATACTCAGGATATTCACTCAACTAAAAGTGGTCATGTTATTAATATGGATGCCTATCGTTTTGGTAAACTATCACTTGATTTGGGTGGTGGAAGAAAAACCAAAGAGGATAAGGTTGACCCTAGTGTTGGAATAGTATTAAAGAAAAAAATAGGTGACGATGTTAAGATTGGTGATGTTTTATGTACTTTGTATTTAAAAGAAGGCGCTAGTCCTATTACAGAAGATATTACTGATTATTATACTTTTACTTCTGATGATACTAGGCATGATGAAATAATATAACGGAGGATTTATGATTTACTTTATAATTTGTTTAGTACTTGTTTTTAATTATGTTGTGTTTAAGATGTCTTCTAACTGTTCTAGAATAGAAGAAAAAATTTATATAGAAGAAGATTTTAAAGAAAAGAATTAGATAGTTTTTATCTGATTTTTTTAGATTTATTAAATTTATATGATATGATTTATTTCAATAAATATTGATGTCAATTTTAAAAATTATCTAGGATAAAACTTAAAATTGACTTTTCTTTTGCTTTGAATTCATAAAATTGGTCATTTTACATCTGTTTTTTGATTTGTTATTATGCTTGATATAGAAAGGGCCAGATTTATGAATAGTAAATTAATAAACGATAATATACAATTTAATACTATTTTTAATGATATTAAAGAGTTGATTGTTAATAGTAGAAATAAAGTTTATACTACAGTTAATACAGAGATGCTTAAATTATATTGGAATATTGGGAAAATAATAATGGAAATTCAAAAGGGAGATGAAAGAGCCAAATATGGAGATTCTATTTTAGAAAAGTTATCAGAAAAACTAACTAGTGAATTTGGTAAAGGCTTTTCTTCAAGAAATTTACGTACTATGAGAAAATTTTATTTAATATATCCAATTTGGCAGACAGTGTCTTCCAAATTAAGTTGGTCTCATTATTTAGAATTAATAAAAATAGAAGACAAATCTAAAAGGAATTTTTATTTTAATGAATGTATAAATACTAAATGGAGTGTTCGTGAATTACAAAGACAAAGAGATTCTTTATTATATGAGAGATTACTACTATCTGCTGATAAAGAAAAAGTACTAGAATTATCTGAAAAGGGACAAATTTTGAAAACTAGTAAAGATTTAGTAAAGGATCCATTTGTATTGGAGTTTTTAGATATAAAAGAAAATACATACTATCTTGAAGGTGATTTAGAAAAAAATATATTAGAGCATTTAAAAGAATTTTTACTTGAACTTGGTAAAGGTTTTGGCTATGTTGGAAATCAAGTAAGAATAACATTAAATGAAGAACATTTCTATCCTGACTTAGTTTTTTATAACAGAATTCTCAAATGTTTCGTGATAATTGATTTAAAAATTGGTAAAGTAACTCATCAAGATATTGGTCAAATGCAGATGTATGTGAATTATTATGATAGGGAAATTAAACAAAGAGATGAAAATCAAACGATAGGAATATTATTATCAACAAATAAAAATGAAACAGTGGTTAAATATACTTTACCACAGAGCAATGAAACAATATTTTCTACTGAATATAAGTTGCATATGCCAACTGAACAAGAGTTAATTAGTGCAGTTGAAGAAGAAAAGAAAAATTTTGAGTTAAATTAAAATATGATTAGTTTATTTATTCTTTTCTATATACATGACATAATATTCATCTAGAGTTAAATTATTATTTTTAATAAAATTAGCTATTTCTTTGCCAACATAACGATAATGCCATGCTTCGTAACTATAACCAGTGATATTTTCCTTATTCTTTGGATATCTTAAAATAAAACCATAATCGGCAGCATTATCCTGCATCCATTTAAACTCATCCGTATTTTCAAAATTATTAAAATCTGTTTTAATATTATCAATATCTACCACTAGTCCTGTTTGATGTTCAGAATATCCAGGTCTAGCTGAATAAGTATCAGCTTTATCTACTCCATCTTGACTAACATAATTATCATATAGATTTTTTTGATATTCGTAGGAGCGATAAGCTGATATTGCCCTTATATTATAATTTTCCTTTTTAGCAGCACTAGCCATTTTTTCAAAGGCTTCCTTGGCTTCATACACAAGTTGTTTGTTAGAGTTAGAGTATTCACTTGATATTGTGGATAAGTTATTAGGAATATAATCTTCTGGTAAATATATATATTTGTTTACTAAAATATTTAGTTGATTAAGTTTATTACTTTTTTTAGTATCTTGATAAAAAGGTTTATCTAGTCCAATGTTTACTCTAATTATAATATCAAGATCGGATAAACTAGGATTATTTTGTCTAAAACATATATAACGATTTAAGTATTTATAATTAAAATAATCAATTTTTTTATCAATATTATTTAAGGTAGCTAGCTTTAGAGATGTTTCGTCTTGTTTTTGTGGAGTTGGGTTTACTTTTTTATTAATGATAGTAACTAAAGATATAATAACTACTATAATAAATATTAATAATAAATACCAAAATAATTTTTTCATAATTTCACCTAGTTAATTTTACTTGTTTTTAATACTTTTATTACATATCTTTATCTTTTTGACATATTTTTTATTAGAGGTGGAAAACTGTGAAGAAAGTAATAACAGTTATTTTAATTTTTATGATGATTATACCAACTTTTGTTTATGCAGATGATGAAGTGGCTAAGAATGCTGGTAGTTGTGTATTAATGGAGGTATCTACTGGTACTGTTTTATATGAAAAAAATAAAGATAGTCAGGTAGCTGTTGCATCTCTTACTAAAATGATGGCTCAAATTCTTATTTTAGAAGCAATAGAAAGTGGAAATCTATCTTGGGATGAACAGGTAAAGGCAAGTAGTAATGCAGCAGGTTATGGTGGAACACAAATTTATTTGCAACCAGGAGAAGTAATGAGTGTTAGAGATTTAATGAAAGGTATTACGATGGCTAGTGCTAATGATGCTACTGTAGTATTAGCTGAAAGAATTGCTGGTAGTGAGGAAGCTTTTGTTAAAATGATGAATGATAAAGCTAAAAAATTAGGACTTAAAAATACTAATTTTGTCAATCCTACAGGTCTTGATGAAGATAACCATTATTCAAGTGCTTATGATATGGGATTAATTGCGATAGAATTATTAAAACATGATGAGATATTAGAATTTTCTTCTGTTTATGAGGATTATTTACGTACTGATACACCTAATAAATTTTGGCTAGTTAATACTAATAAATTAGTAAGATTTTATGATGGAGCTGATGGATTAAAAACAGGCTTTACAGATAAAGCTGGTTATACGATGGCAGTAACTGCAAAGAGAAATGATATGAGATTAATCGCGATTGTATTAGGTGAAACTGTTAGTAAGGTAAGAAATCAGGAAACAGCAGAATTATTAGATTATGGATTTAATTTATATAAAGTTCAATTAATTAAAAAACAGGGTGATGTTATTAAAACAATTGATTTAGATAAGGCAACAAAAAATAATGTTGATGTTGTTTTAGATAGAGATATTACGGTTTTAGGTAAAAAAAGCGATACCGATAAAAATTATACTGAAAAAGTAAATATTAATGAGGTTAAATTACCTTTGAAAGAAAATCAAGTAATAGGAAACATTGAAATCTATGATGGTACTAATAAAATAGGAAGTTATCCATTAGTTGTGAATGAAGCTGTTAAGAAAAAAAATATTTGGAAGTTATTTTTAGATAATTTGAAAGATATTGTGGTAGGAAATTTAGTGTTTTAGATAATCAAAAATACTTAGAAAAATCAAAAATCTAAGTATTTTTAATTTTATAAAATTAGGAAATAAAAAAGTATCTAATTATAAAGAAATCTTAAAAGTAAAAAAACTATCTATGAAGTAGAAATCAATGATTAAGCTAAAAGTTTTTAATTTATACATTTATACTATTTCTGTTATATATTAACTAAGTATATTTTTAATTTTTTCATAGATTATATTAAAGGAAAGTGAAAATATGCAAATAATAGATGATAAAACAGTAGTAGTTACAACAAGTAACGACTTAAAAGAAGCTTTAAGTTTAGATAATGGTTATTTATATATTTATTTTGGCAATGATATAAATCTAGAAAGTGGTTTTGTGATTAATGCTAATAAAGAAAAAGTTATTATAGATGGTACATATTTAAATAATAAATATACTTATACTAATTATTTAACAGATGAAAATGATGTTATTACCGCAAGTTCTACTAATAAAAAAATAATAGTTAAAAATTTAACTATTAAATCTTCTCATACAAAAGGAATTGTTTCTACACCAGATGATATAAGTTATAGTAATACTAAAATTATATATAGTAACATCAAGTTTAATGGTATTGAATTATCTTATAATCAGTATGGAATTACTTCTATTTTAGATAGTAATATTACGATAGAAAATACTAATAATGTGAATGCTCAAAGAGTATGTGATTGTAATCAAATAGAAATAGGAGGTCAAACTTTAATTGATACTCCAAATACAGCTTTTATATATTTACATACTATTGATGTAGCAGAATTTACTATACTCGAAAATAGTAGAGTAAATGTTACTACATTAAATGCTTTTTTTAATGGAACTCCAAGACTTAATTTCAAATTATTACATAATTCTATATTTAATTTAACTACTAGTAACGGATTTGCTCAAACACTAAATAATGGCTGTCTTAATGTTTTAATAGATGAATATTCAACATTTAATTTTATTGAAAATAATCATCAGAGAATACCTATGTGGAATATATATGGAAATTTAGAAGTAAATGAGGGTGCTAGTTTTCTTGTTATTAATAGTTATAAAGATACACCTAGTGATAACTATAATATTTATTTTAAAGGTACTAATCAAAACTTTATTTTAAATAATCCTAAAAATGTAAGTATCTATACTAAAAATGCTAATGTACTACGTACTGAAAATCCTGTTAATTTTTCTTTTACATTTAGTAGATTAAATATGTGGAAAGATTCTATGGAGCTTTTACTAGCTGGTACTATAGAGGATTTACCTGATTATTCTTGGTATAAAGAAAATGCGCTATCTCATATAACGGGTGTATTTAATAAAACATCTACAGTAATAAATGAAACAAATTATACAGATATTGAAAAAGCTAATTTACCTGATCTTAGTAATTTTGTATTTCAAGGAAGAAAAGAGTTTTCTGTAGGAATGATTAAGGTAAATATTCATGCTTTAGATAATAAATCTGTTAAAATTTCAGGGCATACATTAAAAAATGCTGATGTTTTGATATCGTATGATGGTAATAGTGAAGCTGTTACTTCATCAGCTGATGGATTATTTGAATATGCTTTAACTGATACTATACCAGATGGTACTGATATTGAAATAACAGTTTGTCAACCAACTAGTTTTATTTATAATACTCGTAAAATAACTACACCATTTAATGGTGAAATCACACTTTTTAATAAAAATGAAGTAATCACATTTAATAATATTCCTATATCTAATACTCCTATGATTTTAGCTAAATTAAAACCTAATTCATTAACAGTTGTTGATAGTAGAAAAAATAGTAGTGACTGGAATCTATATATTAATTACTTAAATCCTATGAAGAGTAAAACTAATAAATTATTAAGTGATAGTCTATTATTTAAAAAAAATGATAGTGAAATAGTAGCAGTAAAAACTATTTCTATATTAATTTATCATGGTACTAATAATGGTGGTGTAGTAAATGTAGAAGATATTACTTATTCAGTAGAAGAAGGCTTGTTATTAGGTTTTAATGATCCTAGCTTTATTATTGATGAAGAATATATAACTAAGTGTATTTGGAGTATAGAATTATTATAATATATTTAAATTTTTATAAGTTTTATTTGGTAGTTAAAAGATAATTACATAAGGGGGTGATATTTTGAAAGAAAAATATATTGTTCCTATAACTAATGGGGTAGGAAGTATAAGACTTATTAATGGAACTTATAATGTAAAGGCAGAAGTAGCAGGTTATGATTCTTTAACACTTGAACCTAAGATAGTAACATTATCAGATAGTGTAAATGATTATTCTTTTATGTTATCAGCAAATGGTATTTTAAAAATACATGTTAGAGAAAGTGAAGCTTCTGATATACCTATAGTAGGCGCTATATTTATGAGAACTGATATAACTGGTAGTATTGAAGGAGATTATGCTATTACTGATTCAGATGGTAATCTTAAGTTTATAAATGTTCCTTTTTCTCCTGAGGGTAGTCAAAAAGTATATTTTAAACAAATATTAGGTGATGGTAAACATAGTTTTAGTGAAGAATTAAATAGTTTTGAATTAGTATCAAATGAAGAAACTGTTAAAATTGATAATCCCATTTTTACATCTAAAGAGTTTAATTTATTTGATACTAGTTTTGTAAATATACCTGTTGATTTAAATGATTTAAATTTAGAAGGAGGTAATTAGAATGAATGATGATAGTTGTTTTAATGATAACTATGAAAGAAAAAGAAAAAAATGGAATGAAAACATGAATTATAAATATTGTTATATCCAAGGACCAAAAGGAGATAAGGGTGATCCTGGACCTAAAGGGGAAAATGGTTATTCTACTATTAGAGTAGGTGAAACTATAACAGGAGATTATAATACTGATGCTAAGGTTATAAATGTTGGTACTGAAAAAGATGCTATATTAAGTTTTATTATTCCAAGAGGAGAAAAGGGTGATGATGGAGATAAAATAATAATTGGTAAAACTGAAACACTTGATGCTAATGCTAAAGCTATGGTTATAGATAATCAAATTGGGAATGTACATACTTTGGATTTTTATATACCACAGGGTTTTGATGGTGTAAATGGATTAAAAGGAGATAAGGGTGATCCTGGACCTAAAGGAGAAATGGGTGCTAGTGAAAGAATAGAAATATTAAATACTAAGACAGTTGATGCAGGACAATTAGCTGAAGTTAAAGATGATTTTGATGGTACTACTCATTATTTAACTTTTTCCATTCCTAAAGGAGAAAAAGGTGATAATGGTCAAACAGGTACAGCAATCCTTGATTCTTATGCTAATCTTTATGAAGATAATGGTAATTCCAGTATTTTAACGCCAAATACACCAATACAAGTAGAATTAAGTAAAAAAGGATTAACTAAAAATACGGATACATCATTTACTAACACAATTAGAATTTTAAATACAGGAATATATAAAATAGACTATTTTTACGCAGCTGTAGCATCATTAGAAGCTTTCGTATCATTAGAAGTAAGAAAAGAAAATACTACTATAAATGGTACGAAAATAACGAAGAAAGTTAATAATCAGGAATATGTATGGTTTAATGGCAGTATAATTACTCGTTTAACTAATAATGAAAAAATAGATTTAGCACTAACTTCTTCACAAAATGTAACTCTTACTCCAGGAGAAGATACTATTTCTTATCTAAGTATTATGAAGATAGATAATTCTTAATTAATATAAAAGTTTAATCTCATTTTATCTTTTGCATATATTATTACTAGTAGGAGGATAATATGTATAATTATTGTGATAAGGGGTATGATAACACTAATAAGAAAATAGATGATTTTTTAAAAAAACATCCATACTGTTATATACAAGGTCCAACTGGACCAAAAGGAGAAACTGGTGCTAAAGGAGATAGAGGAGATATTGGCCCTGCAACTATTAAAGTAGGAACAACAGAAACTGTATCAGAATTAGAAAATGCTAGTGTTAGTAATAGTGGTACTGAAAAAGATGTTATCTTAGATTTTAAAATACCTCGTGGTGAAAAAGGAGAAAAAGGTGACATAGGTATACAAGGCATAAAAGGAGAAAAAGGAGATAGAGGAGATATTGGTCCACAGGGTGTTAAAGGAGATAGAGGAGATGTTGGTCCTGCAACTATTAAAGTAGGAACAACAGAAACTGTATCAGAATTAGAAAATGCTAGTGTTAGTAATAGTGGTACTGAAAAAGATGTTATCTTAGATTTTAAAATACCTCGTGGTGAAAAAGGTGAAATAGGTCCTAGAGGATTACCAGGTGAAATAGGTAGAACTGAACATATTGCGATTGATGAAACAGAAACGATAGAACCAGGTGAACCTGCCCAAGTAATGGATACTTTTGAAGACTGGGTTCATCATTTATCTTTTCTTATACCTAAGGGTGAAAAAGGTGAACAAGGTCCTCAAGGACAACAAGGTGAACAAGGCCCTCAAGGACAACAAGGTGAACAAGGAATAACAGGACCACAAGGACCAATTGGTCCACCAGGCCCCTCTAATATAACGGCCTATGGTATTCGATATTCCATGAGTGATGCTCAACTAAATCTTCAACAAGCTATAGATACAACTATTCCATTAAATGAAAAAGGAGTAGCTTTATTTACTGAATATCCAGATGATAATTCTATAAAAATTAATGAATCAGGGGTTTATTTAGTATCTTATTTCTTTACAGGTGCTACCAATGAAGACTGTTCCTTAACTACTTCAATTAGAGCCAATAATATACTTCAGCCAGCTACTAATACTACTAGTGAGTTTCAAGCTCAAATTATAAATAATATAAGTGGTTCAACAATTGTTTCACTATTAAAAGACGATCATATTACCTTAAATATTAAATCTTCTATAACAGTCAACTTAATATTTAATGGTAGTACGAATGCTATGCTTAGTGTTATTAAAATAAGTTAAAATTATAAAAAGTAGATACAGAAAAATTGTACCTACTTTTTTTATGATAAGAAAATCATACTTAATGAAAAAATTCTATGAATTTAAGTAATCTATTACTTTGTTTTGATTAAAATGTCATTACTTAAAATAAAAAAGGTTCATAAAATATATTATAATGGGGTGATTTATGAAAGATTATATTTATATCAAAATAAAATTTAATAATTATTTAGGATGTTATCAATCTAAAATTATTATAAAAGACAGATGTAATAAAACTGTTTTTAAAGGTATAACAGACCATTATGGTAATATAGAAATACCAGTATGTGATAATGAAATTTATCAGGTATATATTTTATCAAATATTAAGACACTTATTATACCTTTACTTGCTATAAAAAATAAGACTTATCAAATAGATATTAATAATAAAATAGATAATCATCCTATTACATTATTATTAATTGATACTAATTATCCAAATATTAAGATAGAAGGAGGAAAGATAGTTTTATGGCAAGACATACAGTTTCAATAATTAATGGCAGTGGTAGTATAGAATTAACGAATGGTACTTATAATGCTACAGCCGTAGTTAATGGTTATAATGCCAATACATTAAATCCTAAAAATGTTACTATTGTTGATAACACTGACACTTACTATTTTACTATTAGTGCTGATGGTGTTTTAACATTACATGTAGTAGACAATGATGGAATAGATGTAGTAGGAGCTAGATTTATTAGAACAGATTCTACTGGTACTGTACAAGGATTAGAAGTTACTACTAATCAAAATGGTAATGCTACATTTGAAAATGTACCTTTTTCTAACGCAGGTGGATTACCTATATATTATAAACAAGTAGCTAGTGATGGTGGACATACCTTTGATGATACTTTGAAATCAATTATATTAACTGAACAAAATAAAACAGTTGAAATAGTTAATCCTAATGCACCGGTTAGAAAATTTACTTTAATGGATGCAAATTATAATAATATTCCTATAAATAATGGTCAAATAATACTGGAAATTAATTAAATAGTAGTAGATGGTAATCTAAATAAGGGCTTAAAAAATATGAAAAAAATGGTTAATACTAATTAATAGTTTCTATTTTAAATGAATTTGTTTAAACAAAATAAAATATTTTTAGAAAAATTGCTTTATTGTAAGTGATTTTTCTTTTTTGTATGAAAGAGAAGTCATACTTAATGATAAAATTTTACAGCTTTAATTGGTATCGATAATAATGTATTAGTTATACTTAAAATTAGTTTTATCAAATCAAAGATATGAAAATTTTTCCGTGGAAAAAGGTTTCGAAATATGCTATATTATTAGTAGTTTAAAGGAGAAAATTATGTTAAATAATAAACTAGGAATTACTCTAAAAGATGGCATTTTAGATGGCAAATTTGGTGAAAAAATAGCTAGTTATTATGGAAGTAGTGATATGCTAGTTAAAAATTATGGTATTAAAAAAGCTTTTTATGATAGACATGATGTGAATAGTTTATTGAAAGAGAATAGATTAACGAAATGGCAAATTACGGAAGATATTCTTAATTTGTTAAAGTAGGTGTAGTATGACAATCTCAGAAGTAAGTAAAAAATATGATTTAAGCCAAGATACTCTTCGTTATTATGAAAAGATAGGATTACTTTCTAATGTACCAAGAAATAAGTCTGGTATTAGAAATTATGATGATAAATCTTGTAGACAAATTGAGTTTATTAAGTGTATGAGGTCAGCTGGTATGCAAATTGAAGCATTAGTTAAATATATGGATTTATTTAAAGAAGGTAAGAAAACAGTTAGTGCTAGAAAAGAATTGTTAGTGGAACAGAGAAAAATATTAGTTTCTAAGCAAGAAGAAATTACGAAAGCAATAGAAAGACTTGATTATAAGATAGGACTATATTCAGAAATAGAAGAAGGTATCAGAAAAGATTTCACAGAGGAAATATAAAGAGGATAATTTAATTTTAGGTAAGACTTATTGTTCTAAGATGAAAGTGAGTAATTGGATTAAAGAGTTAAATAGTAAAAGAAAGGAAGATTTTATGAAAAGTTTAGTTATTTATTTTTCCCATACTGGTGAAAATTATATGGAAAATGGAATTAGAAATATTGATAAAGGAAATACAGAAATTGTAGCAGAAGAAATTAGTAAGATTGTTGGGGCAGATCTTTTTAAGGTTGAACCTGTTAAGGAGTATCCATATAATTATCATGAATGTTGTGATGTAGCAAAAGAAGAACTTGAGAATGATATTAGACCTGAAGTTAAAAATCATTTAAGTAGTTTAGATAACTATGATACCATTTATATTGGTGGACCTATCTGGTGTGGACATTACCCTTGTCCTTTATTTACAGTATTAGAAGGTCTTGATTTTACTGGTAAAGTTGTGATGCCTTTTTCTACTCATGAAGGTTCAGGATTAGGTAGTATTATGGAAGATGTGCATAGATTTTGTAAGAATGCTACTATAAAAGATGGATTAGCTATTCGTGGAAGTAGTGCGAAATCATCTTTAGAAAAAATAGAAAAGTGGTGTAATCATGATTAAACAAACAGCAGGAAGAGAAACTTTAGGAGAATTTGCTCCTAAGTTTGCTCATTATAATGATGATATTTTATTTGGTGAAAATTGGAATGATGATTCGATTGATTTAAAAACAAGATGCATCATTACAGTAGTTGCTTTAATGTCATCTGGTATCACTGATAATTCTTTAAAGTATCATTTAGAAAATGCTAAGAAGAATGGGGTTACCAAAGAAGAAATGGCAGGAATTATTACGCATGTTGCTTTTTATGTCGGTTGGGCTAAGGGTTGGAGTGTATTTAATTTAGCTAAAGAAATATATAAGGATAACGATTAGGGGGTTAGAAAATGAGAAGAAGTGCAGGAGTATTATTGTGGAAAAAAGAAAACAATGAGTGTTTTGTGTTATTAACCCATTTTGGTGGACCATATTGGGAAAATAATGATTTTGGTGCTTGGTCTATTCAAAAAGGATTAGTAGAAGAAAATGAAAAAATTTATGATGCTGCTAAAAGGGAAAGCTTTGAAGAAACAAATTTACCCCTTAGCAGTAATATTTCATATCTTGCTACTAAAAAAGTTTCTAAGAAAAAACTAGTAATTATGTTTGAAAGTTATTTTGATGGTGATATATCATCTTTTCAAAGTAATTATTTTAAATTAGAATGGCCTATTAAGTCAGGAATTTATCAAGAATTTCCAGAAATGGATAAAATTAAATGGTTTTCTATTCAAGAAGCTAAAAAATTTATTCACCCAACACAAGTCTTTTTTATAGAAAGATTGGAAAGAAAAATAATGGAAAATAATATATAAATATGGGAGTAGATGAAATGAATAAACAAGAATTTGAAAAGGAAAATGTTTTTGGATTAGGGGAACCTAATGTTAATTTTGCTAAATATTTTATTGGTAACAGTTATTTAAACCCACTTACAGATATGAATAAAACAAGTTTATTTATTGCTAATGTTACTTTTGAACCTGGTTGTAGAAATAACTGGCATATACATCATGCTAAAAGTGGTGGAGGTCAAATTCTAATCTGTGTAGCTGGAGAAGGCTGGTATCAAGAAGAAGGAAAAGAGGCAATTAGCTTAACTCCAGGTATGGTTATTACGATACCTGCTAATGTAAAGCATTGGCATGGGGCTAAAAATGATAGTTGGTTTAGTCATTTAGCAGTAGAAGTACCAGGCGAAAATACTTCAAACGAATGGTGTGAAGCAGTGACTGATGAAGAATATAATAAGTTGGGAGAGTGAGAACTATGGGTTATATAATGGATTTAAGAAAAAAAGTGAGTCACGATACATTAATTGGTTTAGGTGCTACTACTCTAGTCTTCAATAAAAATAAGGAATTATTATTAAACTTGAGGACAGATACTAATACGTGGGGAATACCAGGAGGTTCTATGGAGCTTCACGAAACAATACAAGACACTGCAATAAGAGAACTTAAAGAGGAAGCAGGAATTGATGCTAAAGATTTGAAATTGGTTGATGTTTTATCAGGAGATGAATATTACTTCGAATATCCAAACGGAGATAAAATGTGTACAGTTATTGTTTTGTTTAAAGTAGAAAATTATAGTGGTACTATTATGGTTGGAGATAATGAGTCTAAAGAATTAAGATTTTTTAAATTAGATAATCTCCCTTTATTGGAGTCTAGAGCCAAAGCAATATGCGATAAAATAATAAATGGTCAAATAAAAATAGATTGATTATATAGTAATTTTTTTATGAGATAGGCTTGCATAAATTCCAGTCTCCTATCAAGAAGAAGGAAAAGATGCTATCAGCTTAATTCCAGGTATGGTTATTACGATACCTGCTAATGTAAAGCATTGGCATGGAGCTAAAAAGGGTAGTTGGTTCAGTCATTTAGCAGTAGAAGTACCTGGAGAAGAAACTTCAAATGAGTGGTGTGAAGCAGTGACCGATGATGAATATATGAAATTAAATTAAAAGGAATGAAAATGTATGGAAAAATCAAAAGTTTATTTTACAAAAGATATTAGTGAAGAAGGACTTATCAAAATATATGAGGCACTAAATCGAAATTTAAAAGGAAAAGTAGCTGTTAAAATATCAACAGGAGAAATGGGTGGTCATAACTACTTAGATCCCAATTTAATTAAAGGATTAGTTCAAAAATTAAAGGGAACAATTGTAGAATGTAATACAGCCTATCCAGGAAAAAGAATGACTTCAAGTGATCACTGGGAAATTATTAAGGCACATGGCTTTACAGGAATTGCTCCATGTGACATTATGGACGAAGAAGGAGAAATAGAAATTCCTGTTCATGGTGGAGAACATTTACAAAACAAAAATATTGTAGGAAGTCATATTCAAAACTATGATTCTATGTTGGTATTATCTCATTTTAAAGGACACGCTATGGGTGGCTTTGGTGGAGCCTTAAAAAACATTAGTATTGGAGTAGCTTCTAGTAATGGAAAGGCTTGGATTCATTCTGTAGGAAGAACAAAAGACACGAAAGAAATGTGGAATTTAATAGAAGATCAAGATGGTTTCTTAGAGAGTATGGCAGAAGCTGATAAGGCTGTTGTTGAGTATTTCAAACCAGAAAATATGGCTTATATCAATGTTGCTAATAAAATTTCAATAGATTGTGATTGTGATTCTAATCCTAAAGATCCAGAAATGGAAGATATTGGAATATTTGCAAGTATTGATCCAGTTGCACTTGATCAATGTTGTTATGATACAATCATGAATTCTAATGACCCTGGTAGGGAATCTTTAATTAATAGAATGAAAGAAAAACATGCCATTCATACAGTAGAAAGAGCTTATGAACTTGGAATTGGAAATCGTGAATACGAAATTATTAATATTGATGGAGAATGCTAATGAAAAAGATTATTGTTTATTTTTCTTATACCAATCATACTAGAATGATTAGTAATAGAATAAAGGAAAAACTAGGTTATGATATTTTAGAAATTAAAACAGTTGTTCCTTATTCTGATGATTATGATTCCGTAGTAAATGATGAACAAAATAGTGAATCTAGTAATCATTTGCCAGAAATACAAGATATTCATGTTGATTTAGATAAATATGATACTATTATTTTAGGTACACCAGTTTGGTGGTATCGTCCAGTACCAGCTATTAGAACTTTTTTAAGTCATTATAATTTAGATGGAAAAAGAGTTATTCCTTTTGCTACTAATGCAGGTTGGCTTGGTAAAACTTTTAAGGAAATAAAAGAAATGTGTCCTAATTCTAAGGTAGAAAAAGAAATGAATATTGTTTTTAAAAGTTATTCTGATACTTTAGTAACAAGTGAAGAAGATATTGATAGTTGGATTAATAGTTTATAAAAATATTTAATCTATAATGTTTAAATACATTACAGATTTTTCTTTTTTTATAGTATAATTAGTTTGAAATAGTGTTGTTTACATTATAATTTTTTAAATAGTTAGGAGATATTTATGAATCATTCACAATTAATTGATAATATAAAAAAGCTATCTTCAGAAGAAAAAAGAAACTTATCTTATGAAGAAATTAAAAGTTTATTTGAATTACTTTCAGTAGATGAAATTATTGAATTAAGTAATGTTATTGGCTATCCAGTATTTACAAGATTATGTATGGGAGAGTTAAAGCATCGTTTTGTTTTACTACAAGATGGAGCAGCAGCCATTATTTTAAATGAAAAAGGACAAGTTTTACTTCAGTTTAGGGCTGATAGGGATAAATGGGGACTTCCAGGTGGCTGTCAAGAATTAGGAGAAAGATTTCAGGATACAATTATTAGAGAAATAAAGGAAGAAACCAATTTAGATGTAAAAGAGGAAGATTTAGAATTAATTGATATCGTTTCTGGCTTATCAAGAAAAAATAGTTATCCTAATGGTGATGTAGTAATTAATAATACAGTATTATATTGTGTTAAAAATTATACTGGTAATTTAAAATGGGATAGTGAATCTAAAAATATGAAATTCTTTGATTTTGATAACTTGCCAGAAAATCAAAATGATCCTGATTTACTAGATGTATATATGAAAATAAAAAAATAATATAATATTTATAATTTTAAAGGTTAGAAATATTTAGTCTATAATACTTAAATACATTATAGATTTTTCTTTTTTTATAGTATAATTAATCTAGAATAGGTGACATATGAATAAAGAAATGATTTATGATTATTTAAATAAAAAGAATATACGGTATGAATTAATAGAACATGAAGCAGTTTATACGATGGAGGATTTATCAAAACTAGATATTCCATACCCAGATAGCGATGCCAAAAATTTGTTTGTTTGCGATGATAAGAAAGAAAATTATTATCTGATAACGGTTAAAAATAATAAAAGAGTTAACTTAAAGAATTTTAGGAAAGAGTATCATACTAGGCCATTAAGTTTTGCTAGTAGTGATGATTTATTTACTTTTTTAAAGTTAACACCTGGTGCTGTAACGCCATTTGGCTTATTAAATGATAGTAATTTAAAAGTAAAATTTTATTTAGATAAGGAGTTTTTGGAAGGAAATCATTTAATAGCAGTTCACCCTAATGATAATACTGCTACTGTTTGGTTAAAGGTAGAAGATTTAATTGACATTATTAGAGAACATGGTAATATGGTTGATATAATTCAATTATAAAAATGGAGGTAAGTATGGAAGTATATATAGTAAGACATGGTGAGGTCCCTCATAACGCATTTGGAATCTATAATGGAGAAGATGAAGATTTAACAGATAAAGGAGTTATGCAAGCATTAGATTTAAGAGATAAAGTTAAAGATATAAAATTTGATGTAGTAATAGCATCTCCACTTTTAAGAACGATGCATACTGAAAATATATTAACATATTATGATGATAGTATTATTACTGATGATCGTTTAAGAGAAAGAGATTGTGGAGATTTGAGTGGGAAACCTTTGGAAGTAACGAATAGAGAAGAATATTGGAATTATTATACTAATATTCAGTATGGTACTAGTGAGAACATTCAAGATTTCTTTAAAAGAGTATATAACTTTTTAGATGAGTTAAAAACAAAAAATTATGAAACTGTGCTGATAGTTGCCCATTCTGGAGTATCTAAGGCTTTTAGTGGATATTTTGAAGGAATTGGTGATGGCAAGTTTTTAAATAGGGGACTTAAAAACTGTGAAATTAAAGAATATGAGTTTATAAATAATTAGAGTGTCATTTGACACTTTTTTCTTACAGTTTCGTAAGTTTTTAGTATTCTATCTTTTCCCGTGTTATAATAATTTTAGAGAGTGGTGTTATTATGGGGTTAATTAAAAGATATGAGCCAGATTATAAAGAAGGATTAACTGAAGAACAAGTAAATGAAAGAATAGAAAATGGAATAGTTAACTTCGATAATCAACCTAAAACTAAAACAGTAGGACAAATTATACGTGGTAATTTATTTACTTACTTTAATTTTTTAAATATAGTATTAGGGTCATCTATAATTGTTGTTGGAGTTTTGCAGGGACAACTTTTGTATTCATTAAAAAACTGTTTATTTATGGGTGTTATTATCTGTAATACTATTATTAGTACTATTCAAGAAATTGTTTCTAAAAAAATAATAGATAGGTTATCATTCTTAGCATCATCTAAAGTAAAAGTTATTCGTTCATCTAAAAAACAAGAAATTACGATTGAAGAAATAGTTCTTGATGATGTTATTTGCTTAGAAATAGGAGATCAGGTTGCAACAGATTCAATTATACTAGATGGTGAAGTAGAGGTTAACGAAGCTTTTTTAACAGGAGAAGTTGAACCTATCCATAAAAAAAATGGTGATATGATTTTATCAGGCAGTTTTATAGTTAGTGGTAACTGTTATGCTAAAGTTGAACATGTTGGTGGTACTAATTATATTTCTACTATTTCACAGGAAGCTAAATATGATAAAAAAGTTAATTCAGTAATTATGAATTCTTTTACTAAGTTATTAAAAATATTATCTGTATTGATTGTACCTATTGGTATTTTGTTTTTAATTAACCAATATTCAATTACTAATAATATATATGAATCTATTTTCGCGACAGTTGCTGCTTTAATAGGAATGATACCAGAAGGACTTATTTTACTTACTAGTTCAGTTATGGCAGTTAGTGTTATAAGATTATCTAAATATAAAGTTTTAGTTCAACAGTTATATTGTATTGAAACACTAGCTAGAGTTAATGTAATATGTTTAGATAAAACGGGAACTATTACGGAAGGTAGAATGCAAGTATTTGATACAGTTTTACAGAAAGGTCATACTAATAAAGAAGTAGCTAAGATATTATCGGAAATATGTGCAGTTAGCAAAGATAACAGTTCTACTTTTCAAGCTATTAATGATAAATATGGTAAAAGTAGTGAATGGGTAATGCAAGATACAATAGCTTTTTCATCTAGTCGTAAATTCTCAGCTGTTAATTTTTTAGAACATGGTTCTTATTATTTAGGAGCACCTGAATTTATACTTGGTAAAGATTTTAAAAAAGTGGAAGCAAATGTTCAAGATTATCAAGAAAAGTTTCGTGTTTTACTACTTGCGCATAGTAAGGAAAAATTATCAGAAAAACCTAAAAATTTGGAAGTAGTAGCTTTTATATTAATTCAGGATATAATTAGGAAAGATGCTAAGGAAACATTAGAATATTTTGATAGTCAGGGTGTAGCAGTTAAAATTATTTCAGGAGATCACTATAAAACAGTATCTAATATCGCACGTGAAGCAGGAGTTAAAAATGTAGTAGGAGTAGATGCTACAACATTAAAAGATGAAGACTTAAAAGAAGCTGTTCTTAAATATAATGTTTTTGGTAGAGTAACACCAATCCAGAAGAAAAAAATAGTAATAGCTTTAAAGAAACAAGGTTTTACTGTTGCGATGACTGGTGATGGTGTTAATGATGTTTTAGCTTTAAAAGAAGCAGATTGTAGTATAGCTATGGCAAGTGGTATGGAAGCTAGTCGTAATGTTAGTCAATTAGTATTATTAAATTCTGATTTTAGTAGTATGCCTCATGTAGTAGCTGAGGGTAGAAGAACGATAAACAATATTGAAAGAAGTGCATCACTTTTACTTGTTAAAACTATATTCACAATGTTACTTGTTTTATTATGTATATTCCTATCTAGTAAATATTTCTTTATACCAATTCAATTAACTTTAATTACTATGTTTACTATAGGTATTCCATCATTTGTGTTAGCACTTGAACCTAATACAGAAATAGTTAAGGGTAATTTCTTATTAAAAGTTATAGGTAAAAGTGTACCGGCTGCTTTAACGGTAGTATTTAATGTTATTTTAATCATGATGTTTAAGTATGCTTTTGATTTGAATGAAGATGTTGTATCTAGTTTGGTAGTATTCTTAACTGGTATGACAGGATTTATTTTCTTGTATCGTTTATGTCAACCATTTAATTATTTTAGATTAATACTTTGGTTTTTATTACTAGATGGATTTATTTACTGTTCAATATTCCAGTATGCATTCTTTAATATTAAAGCTATTAATTTTGAAATAGGACTTATATTTGGAGTGTTATTAATATGTTCGTTGTATATATTTGGTAAATTAAATATGGTTACTACTTATATATTAGATAAGTTTGAGGTAAGAAGTAAGAAAAAGGAAAGTTTGAAGAAAGAAAAGTTATTTAAGTAACTTTCTTTTTTTTGGAAATAATATAAGTATGGGAAGTTTTGATATGTTTTGTCGAAAGTGTATAAAATTATTAAAAAATGGTCTATATTAAATATACTTAAAAATAGAGGTGAGATATGTTAAATATTAATTTAGAGTTTGTAAGAGGTATGTTGTTTGTTAGACTGGATGGTGTTTTAGATAATAATACTTATACTAAATTAAGTGATTGCTTATATGATATGATTCATGATAAGGGACTTAAGTATTTTGTACTTAATTTAGAAAATGTAGATATTATTGATTGTGAAGGCATTCAAACTATTATAGATAGATACTTTGATATTACTTTACATGATGGTAAGTTAGTAATATGTGGTTATAGAAATCAATTTCATGATGATATAGAACTTGGTAATATATTTTTAAAAATAGAACATTCTACAAATGAACTTGGGGCATTAAAACTAATTAATATATAGGAGATAATAATATGGATAATATTTTAAAGTATGAAAAATTAGTTTGTAAGATAGCAAGTGGATTTAGTAGTTATTCCAATTTTGAGGATTTAAAACAAGTTGGTATGATTGGACTTTTAAAAGCGGTTGATAAATATGATAAAAATAGTGATACTAAGTTTTCTACTTATGCCTTTATGTGGATTAGGGGTGAAATATTAGAGTATTTAAGATGTGATAAAAGTATTAAACCAAGTAAGGAGATTCTTGCTCTTAGTAAGAAAGTTGATATATGTAGAGAAACACTTAGGGATAGATTTAATAGAGAACCTAGTGTTAGTGAAATAGCTTTCTTTTTAGAGGAAGATGAAAAAAATGTACTGGATGCAATGTATGCTAAAGAATTTGTATTAAGTGCTGATTATGTTATTAATCAAGATGATGATGGAAAAGATACTAGTTTATATGATACTATTCCTTATTATGAAGTTGGATATAATGAAGATATTTTGACGCTTCACTCTGAACTTGATAAGTTAACAGAAGAAGAAAGAAAAATAATAGATTTACGTTATTATCAAGATATGACACAAAGTGAAGTGTCTAGGATGCTTGGTACTAATCAAGTAAATGTATCTAGAAATGAAGCCAAGATTTTACAGAAACTTAGACAAGATATGGTTAGTTAGTATTTATTATAAATAATATGTGGTATAATATTTACATGGTAGGTGATTGTTATGCCAAAGAAACAAATATTTGGTAGTATTGTTATTTTAGTGATATTAAGTTTTATATGTATGTTTATTTATGATGAATTTAAAGATAGGAAAGATGATAGACAAACTAAACTTATAAATGAAGTTGGTAGAGAACAATTAAGTTTATTTTATACTGATAAGGATAATAATAATTACTATTTATATGGTTTAAACAAAATTACAGTTGATTATGGGGATCGCACATTGGAACTTAATAAGGCATTAGAAGCTAGACAAATTTCTATTAATGATATTTATAATATAATTGGTGAAGATAGTAAGGTTATTTATAAAGATGGCGGAAGTATTAAAATTAATAATAAAGATTTATCATTAATTCAATGCCATACTACTAATGGTAATAATGATTATTACTTTGGATTAAGTAATATGGAATATAGAGAGGGTTTTTGTAAGGATGATCCATATATTTGTTCATTTACTAAGACTTATTTAATTTTGGATATTAGTGATAGTAATGATAATAAATATGTATATGTTACAGTTAGGGCTTTTCAAGATGAAGAAGTTGTAACAGCAAAAGTGGAAAAAGATTTATTAAAAGATGCTGTTGAAGATAAATATTATGAATTTACTTTTGGTTCTGTTGGTAAGAGTAAAAATGAAACAGCTAAAGCTATATTTGAAAATAATAAGTTAATAAATGTAGTAGAAACGGATAAAGTTGGACTTGAACAGATAAATGATAAGATATGTAAGTAGTTTAATAAGGTTATAGTAAAAATAATGAATACTATAATCTATTAAATAACTACTAAATTAGATTTTAGATGGTAATAATTGTGGAAGATGAGATATTTTTTTCCTTTTTTATATTTTTTTTAGTTTTATCGTCGAAAAATGTCGTTTTACAAAATGTTATTACAATATTTTTAAGTAATATCGTATTATTTTAGTTAGAAAGCATGTGAATTTTATGAAGTGTATTTTATATCATGATTTATCACAAATATTTAGAATTAGAAAAAAAATGTTATTTGGTTATTTTTTTTCAATATTATTTTTAATGATATTTGTGAGTATTTTGAAAATACCTTATATGGATATATTTTATGGAATTTTAGGACTTAAATTTTATAAATATAGTCCATTGTTTGTAGTTTCTTATTTATTAAATAGAATATTTTATATTTACATAATTTTTTGTCTATTTACTTATGATTTTAAGAACTCTAAGGGCAATTTATTTATGAGATTGACACCTTCGAAATGGATGTTATTAAAAATTAATTCAAATGTAATTATAACCGTTATTTTGAAGATTATTATATATTTGACAATTATGTTAATAATGTACATATTTAATGGTGATATTATTTCAATATCTAATCTGTTTCGATATTTTTTGATAGATGTTTTCTATTTAATATTTATACAGTTTTCTAGTTTATTTTTATATTTCTTATTTCAATACAAATTATTATTAGGATTATTTCTGCTTTTAATTTATTTTATTTTTAATTTTTTCTTTATTACAGATTTATCTTTTTATTTAATTTGGTTTTATATAATTGTTGATTTTATATTTATATTATTACATGTATATTTTTTTAAAAATCAATACGTTATTTTGTTTGAGAGGAGTGCAGATTATTAATGAAAATTGAAGTAAAAAATGTTTCTAAAAGTTTTAAAAATGTAGAAATCTTACATGATGTTAGTATGTCATTTGAATCAGGTAATATTTATTCTTTAGTGGGGACTAATGGTAGTGGTAAAAGTGTGTTTTTGAAGATACTATGTGGTTTTTATAATCCAACTAGTGGTGAAATATTGCAGGATGGTGTTAATTATATTAAAAACAAATCTTTTCCTAAAAGTACTAGATGTTTAATCGAGAAACCACAATTTTTACCAGAATTATCAGGATTTGAGAATCTACAACTTTTGGCTTCTATTCAAAATAACATTACTAATCAGGAAATACTGGATACCTTAAAATTAGTTCATTTAGATAAAGAACAAAATAAAAAATATTCTAATTATTCACTTGGTATGAAACAAAAATTAGGAATTGCTCAAGTGTTGATGGAGGATCCTGAATTAATTATATTGGATGAACCATTTAATGGAATTGAAAAGCAAACTGCTATTGAATTAAGGAATGTTTTAAAGGATTTAGCTAATAAGAATAAGATTATTGTTATTGCTTCACATATTGAAGAAGATATTAAAAAATTATCAGATCAAGTGTTTGAGTTTGATAGTGGGACGGTTACTAGAATTAAATAATTGGGAGAGAGTGAAATACTTTTTATATAGGAGAAAGAAATATGAAATTACTTAAATTAATTGCTGTTGTATTTACTTTTACGTTATTATTAACTTTTGTAGGTGTAGCTGCTGATACATGGACAGGATTTTCTGATGTTACTTTAAAGAGAATGAGTGGTACAACTAACATTTCAACTCATTATAAAGTAAACAGTATGGAAGACAAGTGCACGTGATGATTGGTCAAGTAATGATCGTGCAGTTCAGGCTCAACTTGATACATCTAAATTTTGGACTGATTTGGTAACAACTAAATGGGTTGCTATTAATGATGAATATGCACATTTCTCAGGTAGTAATTATACTCTTTATTTAAGAGCAAAGAAATCAACTTTGTCTACAGTTTCTTTTTGGGGTCAATGGAGTTGGGATAAAGATAGAACCATTTATAATTAATTAAATTCATTTTACTCTCCCTAAATTAATGAGGTGATATTTTGAAAAAAAATAGATTATATGCTTTATTATCGATTGCAGTTTTTTTATTACTAGCAGTTTGGACTATTTCTTGTGTGAAAAAATACTGCGATGTTTTTAATAGAAATACTGATAAATATTATGAGATGACTGAACGATGTCAAAATGCAGATATATCAGTTTCAGAAGAAACCTGTAATTATCTTAAGTCACATGATCCTCCAGTAATGCCTGATACTGTTACGTTGTTTTTTCAGTTTTTATTAGACTTGGATTTGTGTCAAATTCAATATATAGCACCTTTTATTATATTTATACTTGCAGCTTTTTCGGCATGTCGTGATTATAATACTGGTTTTTATATTAATAAATTGACTAGGATTAGTTATTTTCAGTGTTTAAAAGAAGCTTTTTTTAGAGCTTGTAAATCAGTTTGGGTTATAATAGCTTGGTTAATTTTTGTATTTATTATCGCTTATTTGGTATCAGGTCATTTTAATTATAATTTGACATTATCACATTATACGGTCAATGGAATTCCAGATTTAGCTGAATATATTCATAATTATTGGTGGTTTATTTTTATATTTATTTTTAATTTAATATGTAATTTAATGTTTTATGTTAATCTTGCCTTGTTACCAATAAAAAAGAGTCGAAATTATATTATTAGTGTGATATCATCCTATTTAATTTTTTTGTTTTGTGATGTCTTCTTTGAATTATTTATGGGTGGTTTTGTATTTAAACGTATTTTTGGAATATCTCATGTTTCAGATTTGATGAACCTATTTAATTTTTGGGTTTATGATAGTATTCCTAATTTGCCTTTATATTGTTTATATTGCTTTTCATTATTTATTGGTAGTTTGTTAGTTCTTTATTTTGTGTATCGAAAAAAAGAGGAAGTGATTATAAGTGGTGAAAAATAGATGTTTTCATAATTTTAGACATTTAACATCTACTTCGACATTTCGTATTTTTATTATTTTAGACATTTTATTAGCTATTTATGCTTGTATATTTATCACGAATCAATTATCTTATAGTGAATCAGTTATAACTGTGTTTTCATTTCCTTATTGTAATATGATGTTGATTTCGTTGATATTTATAATTGTCTGTGAAACAATTAGACTATTCAAAGGTAATCAGTTCCAATTAATTCGTTTTTTAAATAAAGAAGAAATGTTTATTTCTATGTTGAAACAAGTTATATTTAATGTTAGCATTGCTTTTCTTTTTCATTTAATTTTTATGTTTATTGGTTTTAATCTTTTTCATTTTAATGAACTTGGTTTTAATTTGGTAGTTAATGGTATCAATATTATTATTTATAATTTATTTTTAATTGTTAGAATGTACTTGTATTTAATTATAATATCAGTAATTAATTCACTATTACTGTACATTTTAGATTTAAAATTTATTTTAGGAATTAATATTATTATTTTGATTATGATTCCTCAATATTATTTTTATTTTCCAACCATTTCAGTTGGTTCAACTAATCTTATTCCAATTTTTATATCAGGATTTTTTACTCAGACTTATTTTTCAAATTTTAGTATTGAGTTATGCAGTAGTATTGGGTATTTTTTCATTTTAATGATATTTAGTTATTTATTATATTATTTATTATTGAAATATAATAATCGTGTTGTTTAATATTTTATATGGTATTTATTGGTAAATGTGGTAGAAACGGGTAAAGTTGGATTTGAACAGATAGATAATAAGATATGTAAATAGTAAAGTATATCAATTGATATACTTTTATTTTTATATTATAATGTATTTAGTTTTATAGTTAGTATAATGGTTTGAGGAATAGTTATGGAAATAGTTAATAATGT
The DNA here is from genome assembly GCA_934148875.1 of uncultured Bacilli bacterium. GTDB lineage: Bacteria > Bacillota_I > Bacilli_A > RF39 > UBA660 > Alloscybalousia. The sequence continues at coordinate 8,496 of CAKPDJ010000005.1, read as the reverse complement.
TTTAGTAAAAGTTAATGATGAAGATATTAAAGATGGCACATTTATAATACCTGATAGGGTAACTAGTATAGGTGAATATGCATTTTCTGGTTGTACTTCATTAGTAACAATAACTATTCCAGAAAGTGTAACTAGTATAGGTAGGGGTGCTTTTTATTTCTGTTCTTCATTGGAAACAATAGTTATCTCAGGAAGTGTAACTAGTATAGGCAAATGTGCATTTCGCGATTGTTGGTTATTAAAAATAATAAACATTCCAGAAGGTGTAACTAGCATAGGCAGAGGTGCATTTTATAACTGTTCTTCATTGGAAACAATAGTTATTCCAAAAGGTGTAACTAGTATAGGTGATTCTGCATTTTCTTATTGTGAAGCACTAGAAACAATAACTTTGCCAGATGGTTTAACTAGTATAGGTAAAGATGCATTTTATCGTTGTTACGCATTAAAAACAATAACTTTGCCAGATAGTTTAACTAGTATAGGTAAATATGCATTTTATCGTTGTTACACATTAAAAACAATAACTTTGCCAGATGGTGTAACTAGTATAGGTGAATATACATTTTCTGATTGCACTTCATTAATAACAATAACTATTCCAGAAAGTGTAACTAGTATAGGTGAATATACATTTTCTGATTGCACTTCATTAATAACAATAACTATTCCAGAAGGTGTAACTAATATAGGTGAATCTGCATTTTCTGGTTGTACTTTATTAGAAACAATAACTATTCCAAAAGGCGTTACTAGTATAGGTAAAGATGCATTTTATCGTTGTTACGCATTAAAAACAATAACTTTGCCAGATGGTGTAACTAGTATAGGTGAATCTGCATTTTCTGGTTGTACTTTATTAGAAACAATAACTATTCCAAAAGGCGTTACTAGTATAGGTGAATATACATTTTCTGGTTGTTGTTTATTAGAAGCAATAACTCTACCAGATAGTTTAACTAATATGGGTAAAGGTGCATTTGAAAATTGCTCTTCATTAAAATCAGTAACTTTACCAGATGGTTTAAGTAATATAGGTGAATCTGCATTTTCTGGTTGTAATTCTTTAAATCAATTAATTACTCCATATGGAAGCATTGAAATGAGAAATTATGATGTTATACGATCTTATCTATATTTGTATGTTAATTATATTTTAAAAGACAAATATTCTGATTTTAATGAATTTGTGGGAAATGATTACATAAACAGAATAATTAATACTGACTTATTATATGAACAGGATGCAGTTATTAAATTTAAGAATTTATTCTATAAATTACGTAAAAATTATGATATTCCGCGTGATTTTTTTGAAACTTTATCTTTAGAAGAAACAGAAAAATTTGATTATAAGATTTGGAATAAAATTAAAAATTTGATAGATATTGATAATATTGAAATGGCAGAAGCCGTTAGTGAAATGATAGCTATCTTTGGACTATTTGAAAATGATAATGGTGCTAGAGATAGACTTCAGGACTATATGGATTTCATTAATAATAAAAACATAATACTTACTAATAACATGTCTGATGACACAGAGCCAGTTAATTATACATATTATCAATTAAAGTCTGGTATTATTATTCCAGATGAATTTAATATTGACTTAAGTGAGTACTTAACTATGCAAGAAATGAAAAATATAAAAAAGTTAACTGGTAATTATGGTAAGACAATTAATGATTTTGTAAAAGAAAATTATGAAATAAATCATGCGGTAGGTTTTAGAATAGAAGAAAATTTTGACTTTCATAGTGATGGTAATTTCGTTAATTATTCAACATTGCATAGAATGTTTGATGGGTGTTGTAAGAAATTTGATGTTGATTTCTATAATTTTTTTATGAAGTATATGGATACAATTTTAAAAAGTGAAGTATACCAAAGAAGAATGAAAGATATTCAAAAGAATTTTCAAAGTATAAAGGCTTATTATAAACTTCATGCTGGTACAGATGAAATTACATTAAAACAAGCTATTAATTATATTGAAAATATAGAATTTAATAATGTTTATGAAGGTAATATGGAATTTGCAAAAGATGTTAAAAAAGCTGGGGTTGTAGATCAAGAAGCTTTTGAATATTACCAAAGAATATTTGAAGCGAATGATAAAAGAAAACTTACTTCATTAGTAAAAAGAAGTAATATTTATGAGATTAATGGCTATAAAATTAAAACAGAGTTATTAAGAAAAGATGATAGTTTTGGAATGTTGGTAGGAGAGGCTAACTATACTAATTGTTGTCAAGTGTTTGGAGGAATTGGACATAATTGTTTGGCTCATGCTGTAAACAGTGATGATGGTGGAATATTTGTAACTAAGCTTGTTACTGAAGATGGAGAAATACTATTAACAGAATCATGGGATTGGCAAAATAATAACGTTTATTGCCATGATAATATTGAAGGAACTCCTTATTTTAAAAACAATAAATATTTACATGATGCAGTAGCTAAAGCTATTGAACTTGATGCATTAGAAATTATTAGAAAAAGTAAGGAAGAAGTAGAAAAGTATATAATAGAAAGAAAAAAGAAAATAGAGAAGTCTTTACTTTCTAAAGAAGAAAAGGATAGAGAGTTAGAAGAGCTGTCAGAATTAGAAAGAAGAGAAGTAATACGTTTAGTAACAGTAGGTAGTGGTAATAGTGATTTAAACCTTTCTAATTATTATCCTAATACTATTAATGTAGCAGGTACAAATGTTTTTAATAATCAAGTGTTTACTTTATCTCATTTTCAACCAGCTAATTATAATTCTACTCAAGTATATTTCAATCCAGAAGAAAGTGCATATTCTGATGCTTCTAGTATTCAATATATTATAGCAGGAAGTGTAGAAGAATTAAGTTTAGGAGAATTAGAACCATTGGTACCAATATATCGAGATGAAAGAAGAGTTATAGAAGAAAGTAAAGATAATATTCGAGATTATACTTTTCATAAAATGAAAGTGATGGAAGAAAAGATATATCCAGAAGATATGCAGTTATATACTGATGATAATAGTTTAGAGGATAGTCATATTATTTTAGGAGAAGATTGGTATTTGGTATATGAAGAAAGAGATAATAATAGTATTTATATATCAGATTTAGCTAGAACAGAACCTGAACTGGAAGATGAAAAAGGAATTCAAAATAAAGAAATAATGAGTTCACTTAATAGTTTATTAGAAACATATGATACGATTGAAGCAGATTTAAAAGAGGATACGTCATATTTATTATATTTAATGAATAAGAAGTTAGGTTATATTGAACAGATTGGTGAAGATACAAGCTATTTATTTGGAAATAGAGGTAATTTAACTATTATTTCAGAAAATGATCAAGCTGACATTCTGAAAAATATTAAACAGATTAGGCAAGATAAAAATCCTAACTTAATTATGCATCATATTAAGTTTAAGAAAAAAGCTAAAACTTTAGATAATGAAGATACTAAAAAAACTAGATAATACGTAAAATCTAGTTTTTTTGTATATTTTTTTTAATTTGGTTAACTTTATTAGTAGGTGATGAAAATGGAAAAGAAGAAGTATGAAGAAATAGTTAATAAACATAAGCCTACTGAGACAAGGGTTCAAAATGCATTTATAGCATTTGTAACTGGTGGATTAGTAGGAGTTATTGGGCAAGTTTTAACAGAATGTTATGTAGGTTGGTTTGATATATCTACAAAAGATGCTTCAACTTTTATGTTAGTTACGTTAATATTTTTAGCTAGCTTGTTTACAGCATTAGGATTTTTTGATAAATGGGTAACGTTCTGTAAATGTGGATTAATCATTCCTATTACTGGATTTGCTCATTCTATGACAAGTGCAGGAATTGAATATCGTAAAGAAGGACCAATATTTGGACTTGGTAGTAATATCTTTAAACTAGCAGGTAGCGTTATTTTATATGGAGTAGTATCAGCATGGTTTTTTGGACTCCTTAGATTAATTATTATGGGAGGGTAATTTATGACTTTTGAATATAGAAATGTATTTATAGATGAAACTAGTACAGTAGCTGGTCCTTATGAAGCTAAAGGCCCTTTGAAAAAATATTTTGATAAGACTTTTGATAACTTATATAATGGTGAAAAAACTTGGGAGACAGCAGAAGCAAAAGTGTTAGAAGAAAGTATTAGTTTAGTTTTAAAGAAAGCAAAAAAAGATAAAGAGGATATTGATGTTATTATATCGGGAGATCTAATGAATCAAATCACTTCATCATGTTATTCATCTGAGAAATTTAATTTTCCTTTTTTAGGTATTTATAGTGCTTGTGCTACTAGTATTGAAGGTATTATTTTAGGAAGTAGTTTGATTGATAGTGGTAAAGTAAGAAATGTTATTACTTCAACATCTTCTCATAATATGTCTAGTGAAAAACAATTTCGTAATCCAACAGAGTATGGTGCTCCTAAACCTAAAACTGCTACTTTTACAGCAACAGGTGGAGCTAGTATGTTACTTACTGATGAAAATACTGGAATTAAAGTAGAAAGTTCAACTATTGGAAGGATACTTGATTATAATCAAACTGATCCACTTAATATGGGTAGTGTTATGGCACCAGCTGCTGCTGATACAATTTATAGACATTTAAAAGATATGAATAGAGATCCAAGTTATTATGATCTTATCTTAACTGGAGATTTAGGATTATATGGAAAAGAAATTTTAATAGATTTTATGAAAACAGAGTATGGACTTGATATTAGTAGTAATTATAATGATTGTGGCGTTATGTTATATGATTTAGAAACTCAAAAAGAAGTATTAGCAGGTGGCTCTGGTCCAGTATGTAGTGCATTAGTAAATTATAGCTTGATAATGGAAATGCTTAGAAAGAAAAAAATAAAAAAAGTATTATTGGTTGCGACTGGTGCACTTTTTTCACCTACAATGGTATTTCAACATGAAAATATTTTAAGTATTGCTCATGCTGTTAGTTTGGAGGTTATTAAATAATGGTATATATTAATTCATTCTTGTTTTGTGGACTTATTTGTTTAATAGGTCAACTTATTTTAGATAATACTAAATTATCAGCAGGTCATATTACTAGTATCTTTGTTGTAGTTGGATCATTTTTAGATACCTTTAGTATTTATGATCAAATTATTAATCATGTAGGAGCAGGCGCATTAGTACCAATTACAAGTTTTGGTCATTCTTTAATACATGGAGCCTTAGCTAAAGCAAGCGATATGGGAATTATGGGACTATTAATGGGAATGTTTGATTTAACAGCATCAGGTATCACGGCAGCTATTGTATTCACATTTATCTTTACATTATTTTTTAGACCAAAAAATTAGAGAACACTATGTTCTCTTTAATATTGATTATTTGATAGTTGGATAATTATGTTCATATCATCATCAGTTGCCATAATATTTTTATGTAGTTCATGACACTTTTCACATTGATAAATAATTTTATAAGTATCTTTAAATTTTTCAATACCAATTGGTTTTAATAATCCTTTACATTCATTTAATCTATCTCCAGGGTTAATGTCAACATGTTTTGAATACAAACAATATGGACAGTGGTCCCTAGCTGTGTAGTTTAATTTTTCTACTTCTTTGTTACAATGTTCACAAATAAAATTTTCATCACGCATCGTAAATTTTTTCATAATAATCACCTGATATTATTTTATCATACTGTTTAGGTTAAATACTATTATTTGATAGTATTTTTCTTTTGATAGAATTTATTTTTATGTTATAATTACTATAGAAATATAGGTGATAACATGGAGTACGAAGTAAAAATAGATGCTTTTGAGGGACCTCTTGATTTGCTTCTTCATTTAATTAAGGAATCAAAAGTAGATATTTGGGATATTAAAATAGTAGATATTACTGATCAATATTTAAACTATATTAAAAGTATGGAAAGTTTAAATCTTAATATAGCTAGTGAATATTTAGTAATGGCTAGTGAACTTATGGAAATGAAGTCTAGAATGTTACTTCCTAGAAATAAGGAAGAGATAGAGGAAGAAGAACTTGATCCTAGAGAACAGTTGATTAATCGTTTAATTGAATATCAAAAATATAAGGAAATGACTAAAAACTTCAAAGAACTTGAAGAAGTACGTCATGAGTTTTATACTAAATCACCTGAATCTTTAAAGGAATATGTTCAGGAAGGAACAGTTATTAGTAGTGATGTTACTTTGGATGATTTGATGAAAGCTTTTCAAAAGTTTCTACAGAGAAAAGAACATGAAAAACCGTTAGCTACAACAGTTACTAAGAAGGAAATTACGGTTGAGGAAAGAAGAACTAGTATCCGTAATATTTTGAAAGAAAAGAAAAAAGTTGATTTTTTTGAATTATTTGAAACGATTACTAAGGAATATGTAGTAGTTACTTTTTTAGCTATTTTAGAGATGGCTAAGAAACAAGAACTTACTATATATCAGGAAAATAATTTTGATAATATTATATGTGAGGCGATATAGAATGAATAAATTAGCAGTGTTAGAAGGATTATTGTTTGTAGTGGGGGAAGATGGCCTTACTATTAACCAAATTATGGATATATTAGAAATAAGCAATGAAAAAGCTAAACAGTTGATTAGTGAACTTAAAGAAAAGTATGAAGCTGATACTAGTGGAATACGTATTAATTTTTTAGGTAATACTTTTAAACTTACTACTAAGAAAGAACATCGTAGTTATTATCAAAAGTTGATAGAAAACCCTGATAGTAATGTATTATCACAAGCGGCTTTGGAAACTTTGGCTATTATTGCATATAATCAACCTGTTACTAGACTAGATGTTGATGATATTCGTGGTGTTAGTAGTAGTCAAATGATAAGAAAATTAGTAGCTAAAGGATTTATTAAGGAAGCAGGTAGAAGTGATTGTTTGGGTAGACCAATTTTATATAAAACTACTAGTGAATTTTTAGATTATTTTGGACTTGCTACAATAGATGATTTACCTAAAATGGAACAATTTATGGAAAACAATACTGAAGTTAGTGATACTGATTTATATCATTCAAAATATAAAGAAGAAAGTTCTGATGTAGTGGAAGAATTATAATTTACTTTTAAATATTAATGTGTTATATTTTAAGTATAATTGGGGAGCTGATTTTTGTGAGGACTAGAAGGTTGATTAATAATAAGATTGAAGCTAAACATGTTTATTATATCGTTATGTTTATAGCGTATATTTATTTGATTTTTATTGGATGTTGTCATTATATACGTAGTAATGAAATTGGTGAGTGTAAGTTAGAATTAATTTTGATTATATGTTTTTCAGCTATTCTTTATTTTTCTGATATGATAAAGCTAGATGTTTTTCTAAAAAGAAAAAAGAAAACTAAAAATATTAAAACTACAAAAACTGAAATTAGGAAAAGAAATATTCTTGATTCAATTTTCATGTCACTGGTATTAACAACTTTATTTTATTTGTTGTTTGCCTGTGAAACAATATATATTGACTTTTATAGCATTTTTCCTAATCATTTGATTTTATCAGTTATTGGATTTGCAGTTATTATTTTTTTAGTTTCATTTATTATAATTTATTTATTATTAAGATTTATTATTAGAAAAAGCTAATTGGCTTTTTCTTTTTTTAGGATAGTTTAGTAACTATTAGGTATGCATTAACATCTGGTGCTGGTGTTAGTGTGACATTTTTATTAGCTCTAACTCCGATATTTATTACATCATTTTGGTTTGCATTAATGATGACTGCTCCATGAAAATCGGTGTCGGTGTTAACAATTAAGTCTTTGCTTATTTCTGAGCCATTAATGGAAATGCCATTATTTTCAAGTTCTATCACTAAAGCAGCATTTTCTGATATTGAACCTGAGAAAAAGTACTCTATTTTATAAATTCCAAGAGTATTAATAATCATACTATTTTCTAAGGTTACTGATATACCGCTAGCTTCACTATTTATAGCTAGATCAATTTGTTCTGTTTGGTTAGCTGTTAGTTCTTTGGTGTTACCTTCATCATTGTATTTATAGGCAAATACAGCGGGATTTGTTCCTGATGGTCCAGTAGGTCCAGTTGGCCCAGTTGCACCTGTCGGACCGATAGGACCAGTTGCACCTATAGTACCTTCTGGTCCAGTAGGACCTGTAGGACCAGCTGGCCCGGTTGCTCCTGGAAATATTTGATAACAATTTGGATTTATATTTTTATTCATAAAAAACTCCTTTTAGTTAATTTTATGTTTTGAAAAAATTATTATTATCTTTATTTACTTATTTTTTATTTCCTGTTATAATTTATACATGCCCGAATGGTGGAATGGTAGACGCGGTGGACTCAAAATCCACTGGTAGCGATACCGTGTCGGTTCAAGTCCGACTTCGGGCACCAGATTGATACTAAACTCGAACTTTTTCGAGTAAAAATTTAAAATGTATAATTGTAAATGATGTGATACCAAAAAATCAGAAAAAATATTAATTCGAAAGTGATGCGTTAGCAGCAC
>CAKPDJ010000004.1 GCA_934148875.1 uncultured Bacilli bacterium | reverse complement strand
ACTCTATCTGTGAAGTAGGAAACTTGGGAGGCAACTACCAAGGCGAATAAAAATTAAAATTTTTATTCTTTTGTTCTTAAAATTATTTATTTTTATTTTTCTTTATTATATAATCATATTAAGAGAGAAGTGGGGACGTCATATGAAGGTATTATTATATGCAGAAGGTTTAAAAACAATAGGTAAGAGCGGTTTAGGAAAAGCAATCAAGCATCAAATGAAGGCTTTAGAAGATGAAAAGATTGAATATACTTTAAATCCAAAAGAAGATTATGATATTTTACATATAAATACATGGTTTTTAAAATCTTATTTTATGGCTAAAAAAGCTAAAAAAAGAGGCAAAAAAGTAGTTTATCATGCTCACTCTACGGAAGAAGATTATAAAAATGGTTTTATTTTAGCCAAACAAACATCAAAATTAGTAAAATGGTGGTTAATTAAATGTTATTCACTAGGAGATGTTATTGTTACACCTACCATTTATTCTAAAAACTTACTACAAGGATACAAAGGACTAGAAAATAAAAAAATCTATGCCATATCTAATGGAGTAGAGTTAGACTTTTTCAAAAACAATAAAAAATATGGTGAAGAATTTAGAAAAAAATATGGCTACACTAAAGATGACAAAGTTATAATAGGTATTGGTTTATATATTGAACGTAAAGGTATAGTAGATTTTGTAGAACTTGCCAAAAGAATGCCTGAATATAAATTTATTTGGTTTGGATATAGTCCGTTAGCAGCAGCAACTAAACCTGTCAGAAGAGCTGTAAAAACTAAATTGGATAATTTAACTTTTGCTGGATATGTTGAAAGAGATATGATTAGAGCTGCTCTAAATGGTTGTGATTTATATTTATTCCCAACTTTTGAAGAGACCGAGGGAATTCCTATAATTGAAGCTTTTGCTTGTAAAACAAATTCCATCATTCGTGATATTCCTATTTTTGATGGCTGGTTAAAAGATGGTAAAAATGTTTACAAAGCCAAAGATGTAAATGAATTTGAGAAAAAAATCAAAGCATTTTTATCAGGTAAATTAAAAAGTGTAGTAGATGAAGCTTATCCACTAGCTATAGAAAGAGACCAAAAACTAATAGGTAAAAAATTAAAAGAAGTATATGAAGAAGTGCTAAATAAATAGTGCTTCTTTTAATTTAAAGTTTTATGACTATCATTATATATATTAAAAATAATTCCAACAATAATCATGTAAGATATTAAACTAGATCCACCATAACTAATAAAAGGAAGAGTGATACCAGTTATTGGTAATATTCCTAACGTCATACCAATATTCTGTATTTCTTGATAAACAAGCATACCTAATATACCAGCTAGCATAAATTTATCAGTAATATTTTCTGTTCCTTTCATAATACTTATTAGCTTTATATCAAAATATAAAATTAGTAATATTAAAAATATACTTCCAACTAATCCAAAATTTGAAGCATAGACTGCAAAGATAAAATCAGTTGCTGATTCTGGAAAATAAATAGGTGTTTTATTAAATCCATGTCCAAATAACTTTCCAGAACCAATAGCAGTTAAAGAATTTTCTAATTGCATTCCTGTTCCATTTTTCCAATCAAGTAGTCTATCAATTCTATAAAATAAATCAGTACCAAATATTTGAACAAACATATCCTGCTTAAAAAAATATATTCCTAAAAATAATCCTAACAGTAGCATAAATATAATTATTCCTATAATAAACCATCTTTTTCTAATAGGGGATATAGATAAAATAGATAGTATTATAATAAAATATATAAAAACAGCTCCTGTATCTGGTTCTAAAAAGGTAAGTAATGCAGGTATTATAAAAATAATACCTATTTTCAATAGTAATACACACTCATCTTTAAAAGTAACTTTCTTTTTAACATTTTTAACCCATTTACTCGTTACTACACTACTAAGTAACATAATACCAATTTTCATAAATTCACTTGGTTGAATTGAACCAATGCCAGGTATAATAAACCAGCACTTGCTACCATTAATAGGTTGTCCAACAATTAGAATAACGAATAAAAGTAAAACATTAGTCATATATATATACCAAGCATATTGATAAAGAGTGGAGTTAGTTAATTTAATTACCAAAAATACCACTATCATTCCTAAAAGATACCAAGTTAGTTGCTTAATAGCTAGATTGCCTAGATAACTAGGCATATATGTCATAGCACTATATATAGTAACTATACTTATAATCATAAAGAATAATAAGCATATTAATAGTTGGTAATTAAATTTAAATTTTCTAATTTTTTCCATAATATCCCTCTATTGTTAGTATGGAATAAATATTTAAAAATATTTGTATGTAATGAAGAAATGAAAGGATTAATATGAAAAAGTTACCAGAAATTTTTAGAAAAAAAGTAGAGCCAAATCATATAAATAATAAGCAAGTTTATTATGGCTCAGATTCAGAAAAACTTACTAGAAATACAGAAAAAAAGTCAAATGATTTTGAGCAAGGTATGTCAGTAGAGGATAAGATAAGAAAGCTTTTTAAAAGTAGCAGATATATATTTAATATAGATGTCATTATTAAAACTAATAAGAAAGACTATAATACTAAAATAGCAGGTAAAGTGAAAAATAGTTTAGTAACAGTAGATAATGAAATTATTCCTATTGTAGAAATTAATGATATCATAATAAAAGATCGCCTTTAGCGATCTTTATTCATATTAACTACAAGCTATAAAGGTATCTGGTAAGCATCTTAATGCTCCTACACAGTTTAAGTTGATTGTAAAGAATGAATCTGTTGGAAGATATGGAGTAGTTGCTGAAGTTGCTGGATCAGTATTAGGTGCTAATACTCTACAAGTAGCACAACATCCTTCTACATGTTCACAACGGAATGCAGTACTAGTATTAGTACCACCATTTAATGTATAAGGAAATGCCCATAATTCTCCGTCAGAACAACGATAGAATGTAACTGGTCTAGTGTTATAACATACAGTTGATGGAGTTGGTCCTAAGAAAGGTCTATCACATCCATCTCCTAAACAGTCAAACTTTTCACTACGATCTTGTAATTTTACTATAATTTCAAGAATATTTGCTAAGCAACAGTTTTCATTTCTTGTATTATTTTCTTCTGGACACATGAAAATACCTCCTTTCATAAATAACGATAATTATTCAGTAGGCATTTATATTAGCTACGTAACTATTTTATATTGTCCTCTAGTCAAAATGATATATACTCCTATATAATTATCTAATATAAGATATTCAAAAATTCATTATTTGGTGTATTATTATTACCTATATTATGTATCTGAAAAAGAAAACTTTATTTTTTGCTATCAATATAGTATAATGATATTGGTGATAGAAATGGATTATGTACAATATATAGTTATTGTATTAGTATTTATAATTATTTTACTAGCAATTTTAAAATCTATGAGAAAAGATGCTCACCTAGAATTAAATAAATTGGTAGAATATCTTGGAGGAAAAGATAATATTATTTCAACAGAGACTAGTTTATCTAGATTTAAGGTTACCCTTAAAGATGTTAGCTTAGTTAATAAAGAGGCTATTCAAAAATTAGGTGCCAAAGGTATTGTTGAAATAGATAACCAGTTAAAAATAATTTTAGGTAGCGATAGTAGACAATTAAAGAAATACATTGATAGTTTAAAATAATTTTTACAAAAAACGAGGTCATTCGACAAATTTCGCGTTTTTTCGACAAAGTAAATACATATAATTATCTTGAAAGAAGGTAATTGTATGTATTTTTTTCGTTCTATAGTAATAATTTTCCTTATTATAGCTAGCAGTTTTATGCTATATCAATATTTATCGCAAAAGAAAAATTCTGATATTTCTAAAAAAACTATTATATTTAGTTACTTAATATTTATAGAAGGATTACTAATATTGTTTGGTACTAATTATTTATTTTTTATCTTTTTTGATTTTTCATGTTTTCTAGCCTATATTCTTAATAGAAAAAAAGAAGCTTTAATATTATCTTTTGTTAATATAATATATTTTTTAGTAGTACTAGATTTATCATGGACCGTTTACTTGATATATGGAATTTACTTTGCTGTAAGTTATTTTTTGAGAGAAACTAATAATCATGAAAAAACACTTAAAATACTTTTAGTTATAAAGGCATTCATAACTAGTTTTCTTTATTTCTCATTATTTGAACAAAGTAATATTCAATTATTATATCTAAGTTTTTCATTAATATATTTTTATGCTTTGTTAGAGTTAAGTTATTTGTTTTTAAGAAAATATGAAGAAAAAAATAATGATGATACTATTATTTTTCAAATTGCCCATGAAGTAAAAAATCCAATTGCTGTATGTAAAGGTTACTTGGATATGCTTGATACATCTAAGAAGGATAAAGTAAACAAGTATATTCCAATTATTAAAAGTGAAATGAATAGAGCACTTACTATAATGGATGATTTCTTAAATTTAAAGAGATTAACTGTTCAAAAGGATATTATGGATTTATATATGTTAATTGAAGATGTAGATGCCACAATGCAATCTATTTTAAGTAGTAAAAATGTATCATTAGAAATCCCCAGTATCGATGATGAATTATTAATTGATGGTGATTATGAACGTTTAAAACAGGTATTTATTAATTTAATAAAAAATGCTTATGAAGCTAATGCTAATAAAATAAAGATAGATTTAAAAACAAAGAAAGATTATATCGAAGTTGATATTATTGATAATGGTGATGGTATTAGTACTAAAGATTTAAAGAAAATAGGACAGTTATTTTATACAACTAAAGTTAAGGGTACAGGTATTGGAGTTAATATGTCTAAAGAGATTATCAAACTTCATCAAGGAACTATGAAATATCTTTCTAGCAAAGAAAAAGGAACAACTGTTACTTTAGTTATTCCTAGCAAATTCTTAATACAAGATTAAATAGGACGATACTTATCCATGTCTTTATATGGATTTTTAGGATCTATTTTATCTGTAAATAGGATACCATTTAGATGATCGATTTCATGTTGAAAAGCAATAGCTAATTCTTCACGAGCTCTTACCTTGATTTTATTACCATCCATATCATATCCTTCAACTGTAACCCTAGCATATCTTGGAACTATTCCTTCAGTATCACGATTAATACTTAAACATCCTTCACCATCTTCTACATAAATCATTTCAGTGGAGTTAGATACAATTTTAGGATTAATCATAATATAAGAATCAAACCCTTCATCAACCTCATGAACAATTACAATATATCTTTTCAATACACCAATTTGAACAGCAGCCATTCCCATACCAGGTCTTAAATCATATTTTTCTGCTTTTTCTTCAATTTGACTATTTACTAAATATTCTTCCATTAAATCTATATTTTTAATATCTTCTTTAGAAAGAGGAAAAGTTACTTCTTCACTAACCATATGAAGTCTCTTATCTTTCTCATCTAAAATATCTTTAGTTCTTAACATAATATCACCACTTCTTCTGTACTGTATTTTATCACTTTTAATAGAATTTGTGAAGTAAAAGTTAATACCAAACTAAAAACAGGCTATACCTGTTTTTTATTTTAACGAGCCCATCTAGAACCAATAACGATTACTAATAAAATAAATAGTACTAATACGATAGCATAATTTGATGTATTGTTGTTGTATCCAGTGTATGGATAGTAAGGAGTAAATGCTGGTTGATTATATGAACCACATCCACAATTAGATCCAAAAGATCCTCCGTAATTATACATAGTTTCCCTCCTTTTCTTATCTAATATAAAATATTCCAAATGTCCCAATAATGTTATTACAAATGTCTAGTGTCAATAAAAATTATTACTTATTTTAAAAAAAATAATTTTATGTTATGATAGTGTTGTATAGGATAGAGGAGGTAATAATAAAAATGAAAAAAATCATTAAAAACATAGATAAACCATTATTTATTATTTCTTTTATTTTATTTATCTTTGGACTTATCATGATATTTTCTGCTTCTAACATAACTGCTTTTATGAAATATTATGCCAGTCCATATCGTTATTTTTATAAACAATTAATTTTTTTAACTGCAAGTTTTATATTAAGTTTATTTATGATTAGGTTTCATAGTAAAAGTTATCATTTAATTACTAATGGTCTAATTTATATTATTGGTGCAACTCTTGCTTTGTTACTAGTATATGGATCTGTAAAGAATAAAGCTATAAGTTGGATTGACTTAGGATTTTTCTCTGTTCAACCAAGTGAATTTGCTAAGATAATTATTATAGTTTGGTTAGCATGTTACTATGATAAATATAAAGATAGCTTAGATCAATATGTAAAGGTTTTATATCCGATAGTAATAGCTGCAATAATAGCTGGATTAATATTTGCTCAACCTGACTTAGGAACTACTATTATTTTTGTTTTAATAGTTGCTAGTATCTTTTTTATGGCGCCTATATCTAAGGAAATCAGGAATAAAATTTTAATTATTGTGATGGGGGCTATTGTGATAGCTACATTAGTTTTAGTATGTGGCGGTTCTAGTTTATTAACTGAAGGACAAAAACAGCGTTTTGATTTTTCTAATCCATGTAGTACTGAAAAGTTCTATAGTACAGGTAATCAAGTATGTAATGGATATATAGCTATTAATAATGGTAAATTTTTTGGAGTAGGATTAGGTAATAGTACCCAGAAATATTTATATTTACCAGAAGCTCATACTGATTTTATATTTGCTATTATAATGGAAGAGTTGGGTTATGCAGGAGCAATTGTAATATTATTTTTATACTATTTATTAATAGGAAGAATTATCAAAATAGCTAGAGATAGTTATAATACTAGAGGCTTTTTAATATGTATGGGAGTAGCTGTTTATATTGTTGTTCACATTTTTGTTAATCTGGGTGGTATATTTGGTATTATGCCAATGACGGGAGTACCATTACCATTTATGAGTTATGGTGGTAGTTTTGCTATGTGCTTAGTATTTGCCTTAACTTTAGTACAGAGAATTAATGTTGAAAATAAAATGTATAGTGAAAAAAAAGATAAAAAAATTAAAAAAGTTAAGCAAATTGTTAAAAAACAGAAATAATCTCTATAGGAGGTTATTTTTTATGGAAAAATTTAATGATATTAAAATGTTTATATTAAGTAAAAAGTACTTAGTATTGATTGGTTTAATTATATTTATAGTAGGAGTTAGTATGTACTTTTTATTGTTTAAAAAAATAGATAAAAACAATGAAATAATTGAAGAAGATATAGTAATTACTGATGAAAATAATGATACTAAGACGAATGATTTAAAAAAAGAATGTACTGTTACCGTTGATATAAAAGGTGAAGTTGTATTACCTGGCTTATATGAAGTAGAGTGCGATAAAAGAATACAGGATGTGATAGAACTTGCTGGTGGTGTAAAAGATACGGCAGATACTTCGGTTTTAAATCTTAGTAAAAAAGTCTTTGATGAAATGGTAATAATTATCTATAGTAAAAAAGAAATAGGAAATTATAATGAGATAAAACAGGAAGAAATAAAAAAAGAAGAAAATTGTAAGAATAATCAAGAAATAAAAAATGATGCTTGTATAGAAAGTAAAAATAAAACTACTTCAACTGTAACTATTACTGAAGATAGAGTAAAAGAAGAAACTAATAGTAGTAATAAAACAGAACTACAACCTAATTCTATTAATATTAATACAGCTAGTCAAAGTGAGTTGACTAAACTTCCTGGTATTGGAGATAGCAAGGCTTTAAAAATAATAAATTATCGTACTGAAGTTGGTTTATTTAAAACAATAGAAGAATTGAAAAATGTAAAAGGAATAGGTAATAGTATATTTGAAAAGATTAAATCTTATATTACAGTCTAAGTGGCTATATTATTTATTAATTATAGTTTCTTTAATATACAGTTTAATCTATTTTAAAATACCAAGATTTAGTAAAATAGATGAAAATGATAATTCATTTGTTGGTATTATTACTAATATAAAAATAAATGGTGATTTATTAACTGTTGAATTAGATAATAAAGAAAAGATAATTGGAAATTATTATTTTAAGTTAGAACAAGAGAAGAATGATTTTATAAAAAATTATCATTTAGGTGATAAGGTTTATGTAAAAGGAACATTTTCTAAACCAAATAATAATACTATTTTCAACTTATTTAACTATCGCAAGTATTTAAACAGAAAGGGTATATATTATCTTATAAGTATATCTAGTATAGAAAAGATAAAAAATAATGAAAAAATATTCTATAAAATTATAAATTATATTGATAAAAGAATTAGTAGTTATAAAAGTAGAAAATACTTACAAGCATTTCTTCTTGGTAAAACTGATTTAATAGATATTGATATAAAAACTAATTATCAAGAACTTGGTGTAAGCCATCTTTTAGCTATTTCTGGAATGCATATATCATTATTTAGTGGAATTATATTATTACTACTAAAAAAGTGCCATATCAAAGGAAAAATAAGTTATTTTATAGCTATATTATTTCTACTGTTTTACATGCAATTAACAGGTAATACATTATCAGTTAGTAGAGCGGTTATATTATTTATATTATTAACGATAAATAAAATACTTAATTTAGAGTTATCTACATTAAGATTATGGTGCCTTACTTTTATAACTGTTGTATTTAAAAATCCATATAATTTGTTTGATGTCGGTTTTCAATTTTCCTTTGCTGTTAGCTTTTATTTAATATTATTACAGAAAAGACTTAACAGTAATAATTATTTGATTGGTTTAGCAAAAGTATCTACTATTAGTTTATTAGTTAGTCTACCAATTTCAATTTATTATTTCTATCAAATCAATATTTTAAGTATTATTTGGAATTTAATATTTGTACCATTAGTATCACTTATTATATTTCCACTCAGTTTAATTAGTTTTATTATTCCTTATTTTGATTACTTATTATCTTTTTTAATTAACATCATGGAAACTATAGCTGAAATATGTAATAGTTTTAAAATGTTTCAAATTGTATTTGGTAAACCTAGTATTATATGGATAATTGCTTATTATATATTTATTACTATATATTTATATAAAGGAACAAAATTAGGAATATATATAGTAACTGTTTTGGTGTTATTTCAATATTTTAAATTGTTAATAGTTCAAAATAACTTTGTAATGATGATTGATGTAGGACAGGGTGATTCTATACTGCTTCATATGGGCAACGATACTACATTAATTGATACTGGCGGTAAAATTTCATATCAAAAGGAAAAATGGCAAGAAAGAAAAACCAAAGATTTAACTGATAGTACAATAATACCTCTATTAAAGTCGCAGGGTATTAGAAAAATTAATAATTTAATTATTACTCACGGTGATTATGATCATATGGGAGAGGCTATTAATTTAGTAACTAATTTTAAGGTTGACAAAGTTATTTTTAATTGTGGTAATCTTAACAACTTAGAAAAAGAACTAATTAAAGTGCTAGATAAAAAGAATATAAAATACTATTCATGTATAAGTAAGTTAAATATAGATAAATATAAGCTTGAATTTCTGAATACTAGTTTTTATGATGATGAGAACAATAGTAGTTCAGTTATTTATCTAAACTATAACAATTATAGATTCCTGTTTATGGGTGATGCAGGAATTGAAAGAGAAAAGGATATATTAAGAAAATATAATCTGAGTAATATTGATTTTTTAAAAGTAGGTCACCATGGTTCTAATACAAGTAGTAGTGAAGAATTTATTGATAAAATTAATCCTAAATATAGCTTGATATCTGTTGGTAAAAATAATAGATACGGGCATCCCAAAGAAGAAGTACTTGATAATTTAAGTAATAGTAGAATTTATAGAACTGATTTAGATGGGAGTATTGAGATTAAATTAAAGAAAAATGGCTATAAGATTAGAATTTGTAGTCCATAGAAAGGAATAATAATGAAAGAAATAAAGGAATATACAGAAAAGATATTTGAAGATATAAAACATATAGATGAAAATGGATGTGAATGTTGGTACGCTAGAGAATTAATGCCAGTTTTACAATATACATTATGGCAAAGATTTTCCAATGTAATAAAAAAAGCTATGGAGAATTGCAAAAATAGTAATTATAACGTTTTAGACCATTTTATCAGTGCCGATAAAATGGTTAACATCGGTTCAAACACTTTAAGAAAAATATCTGATTACAAATTATCTAGATATGCTTGTTATTTAATTGTACTTAATTGCGATTCAAGGAAAGAAATAATTGCTTTAGCCAAAACTTATTTTGCAATACAAACAAGAAAACAAGAACTAATTGAAAGAAAGTATAATGAGTTATCAGAAGATGAAAAAAGATTTTACCAAAGAAATTTAACCAGAAAAGGTAATTATTCTTTAAATGTTGTAGCTAGAAATTCAGGAGTTAAAAATTTTGATAAATTTCATAATAGTGGTTATAAAGGTTTGTATAATGGTGAAACAGCAAATGATATTGCTAAAAGAAAAAATCTTAGGTATAGAGAAGATATTTTAGATAATATGGGAAGTGATGAGTTAATTGTTAATTTATTTAGAATATCTCAGACAGAACAAAAGCTTAAAAATGAAAATATTAAGTTAGAAAGTGAAGCAAATAAAACTCATTATGAGGTTGGAACTGAAATTAGAAATACTATTCAAAAACTTGGGGGAACAATGCCTGAAGATTTACCAACACCTTCTAAAAGTTTAAAGGAATTGGAAAGAAAAAATAACTAATACACTAAAATATATAAATGATAATAACTAATATTGTGATAAACAGTATACAACTGTTATGTAGAAATAGGTATAATCATTTGTGAGAAAGATAATAAATATGTAATCGAATACTCTAGTGGCAATGGAGTAGTGCTAGCATCTATTAATTAGTTTGACAATATTGATTTTGTAGTTATAATAAATTACAGGTGGTTTGAGATGAATATAAAACAAAAACTTGTAGAATTAAAGAATGCACTTTTACAAAATAACGGTAGTGTAGAAAAACAAAATAATATAGTAAGTGAATTTGATTCAGCACTTGATGATCAATTAGTAGTTAAAAAATTTTATAGAATGTACTTTATTTTATATACTAGATCACAATATGCTGAAGGTTATTTTTCATCACATAGTTGTTCAAAACCATTTCTATTTCCAAATGGTATGAGTATGGAAGATGGATTTAAAGTAATTTCTTATTTAAAGGATGAAGTTGAAAAAGTATGTGATCCATCCTTTCCTTTGTCATTGTTTAATACATTAGATGAGGTTATGAATTTAGAAAAATTTGGTTTTACTAGAGTAAGAGAAGCAAAAGAAGATGATATATTAGATTTGTTTATAATAGATGGAAGAATACAATTGTTTAAAAATGATACAGAATTATATAAAAAATATTTTAAATGGTATCAAGAGGGCGTTACATATGATGAGGTTTGCAATATTTATAATAAAATAGGTTTAGAATTTAAGGATATTGTATGGGGTACTCCAAAACAGGTAGTTCAAAATACTGAGAAGAAAAAAATAAAATCGACAGCAAATAATTAATATAAGAAATGAAAATATAGAAATATAAAATTAGAATTTAGATTTTTTAAAGGGGAATATGCACGAATTATTATAATAATATAAAAAGTAAATTGATAGAAATCGGATATTATTTAGTGATATAATAATATCTAATTGAGGTGATAATATGCTAGGAGCAATATATGGTGATAAAGCTGGAAGCATATATGAATATGAACAATTAAAAGAAATAAAAGGTATAAAATCAGATAAATTAATATTGCCTAATTCTTTTTACAGTGACGATACCATTGAAACAATTGCTATTATGGACGCAATAATTAATTTTAAAGATTACGGAGAAACTTTAAGAGATTATATTCTAATTAGTCAAAATTATAAACCCAATCATCAACCATACTTTAAAACGCCATTTTCGCCAGGAACAATAAAGTGGGCAAAAGGTATTGGTAGAGGTGATAGCATTGGTAATGGTGCAATGATGAGAATTTCACCAGTAGGGTATTTATTTAATTCTGAGCAGGATGTAATTGAAAATGCTAAACTTGTAACTGTTACTTCCCATAATTCGGAGGAAGCAATAGAATCAGCAACTATAATTGCATTAATGATATATTACTTTAGAAATGGATTAACTAAAGAAGATGTATATAAAAAGATGAACTTATTGATTAAATATGAACCATTTTTAAAATTTAACACTACATGTAAAGAAACTCTTAATAATTGTCTTTATGCAGTATATATGTCAAGTTCATTTGAAGATGCTATAAGAAGAATTTTATTGATGGGTGGAGACACAGATACAAATTGTTGTATTGTAGGATCCATTGCAGAAGCATTATATGGGATGAATAATACTGAAAAAGAAGATGCACTATCTAATTTACCTAATGAATATATAAAAATTTTGAAACAAATATATTAAGTTGCATATTAAACACGATAGTTGTAGTTATATGAAAGATACACAATTTTCTTACAATATTTAGATAGAAAACAAATATATAATTTACTGTTAGTAATGCAGTATCAAAAAATATAAATTATAATAATAAGCACGAATTATTAATTATTTAAGAAAATAGTAACTTTTTTATATTTTTACCATAATATATATTAGAACGCGTAAAGAAGCGTTTTTATATAGATGAGGGGTAAGTCCCTCTTTTTTAAATCTTGCACAAAATAAATTTATATGTTATTATGAATTAGAAATAGATTAGAATTAGTCACTGAGGTGTAGTATAGATGAAAAAATATTATGAGGATAGAGATTATCTGAATAAAGTATATGATATATTAGAAAATGAAGAGTTTAAAATGTTGGGTAATATTACGCATCATGAAGGTAATAGATTTGATCATTCTGTTCGTGTATCATATTATTCATATAAATTAGCCAAATTATTTAGACTAGATACAGAAAAGGTAGCTAGAGCAGCTTTGCTTCATGATTTCTTTTTAGAAGAAAATGAGGGCATATCAAAAAAAGATAAGGCAAAATTAATGATTAATCATTCGGAATATGCAGTAGCAAATGCTAAAAAATATTTTACATTATCTGAATTAGAAGAAGATATTATAATTTCACACATGTTTCCAATAGGAAAGCATGTACCAAAATATTTTGAAAGTTGGATGGTTGATATTGTTGATGACGTAGCAGCAGTTTATGAAAAGACAGCTATTGTTCGTAAACAATTATCAGCAGCAACATGTTTTTTAATAATGTTTCTTGCAAACAATCTAAGGTAGTTTAGATTGTTTTTAATTTATAAAAAAATTATTTTTACTTGATTATACAACCATATTTATGATATTTATATTATAGTAGGAGGAAAGTTCAATGAAGAAGTTTTTAAAAACGTTATTGGTTGTGGTAATGATTTTCGGATTAACTGGTTGTGTCAAATATAATGTTAGTATGTCTATAAAAGATAATAAGAGTGTAACATTAGAAGTTATTTATGCTATTGATGAATCGTTAGTGTCATCATTTGCAGAAAGTGAAGATGAAAAACAATCTGGAATTAATTTAGATAATTATAACTATCTTAAAGAAAAAGGTTATGTAGTTTCTGAATATAGCGAAAAAACAGACGATGGAAGTCTTTCTGGTATTAAAATCACTAAAACATTTAAAAATATAGATGACATCACTAAAGATAGTAAAAAAGTAGTAGATATGGTAAATATATTTGATAATGAAAATTCTACTAATTTTGATGATAGTCAATTTTTCTATAAGAATGGAGATAATTATAAAGCATCATTTACATTTGATTTTAGCGAAGATGAAGAAGAAGGCATTGATTATTCTGCATATGAGTCATATTTCAATTTAAAGTATCAAGTATCTTTACCAACAAAAGCAATATCTAATAATGCTACAAGTGTATCTGATGATGGTAAAACATTAACTTGGGATTTATCATATGCTAAAGTAAATGATGTTGAATTTGAATTTAATTTTAATTCAAGTTCAAACACATTATTATATGTTTTAGTAGGAGGGGCATTAGCTGTTGTAGTTATAGCAGTATTAGCAGTAACAAAATCTAAAAAGACTCCGAAAAATAATAACACTAATGGAAATCAGAACTATCAAACAACTACTATTCAACCTACATCAACGATACCAACATCTGAAGAAGTTCAACAACCAATATCAGTTCAACCACCAGCACATAACTTTTGTGCTAATTGTGGGCAGAAAACAGAAAATGGCATTTGTCCAAATTGTGGCAAATAATTAAAATAAAAAAACAGTCAAATTGATTGTTTTTTTTATATTTTGCAGTTATAATAATGGTATGTTCTCGTAGCTCAGTAGGATAGAGCAATCGCCTCCTAAGAGTGTGTTCATTTTTTAGAGGGTGTGAGGGCGAACAAAAAACAAACATTATCCCCTTATATTTAGGGAATTCAGATGTCCTTGTAACTCAGTTGGATAGAGTAACGACCTCCTAAGTCGTAAGTCGGCAGTTCGAATCTGCCCAAGGACGCCAGATGAAATTATATGTCTTGAAATCTTAAGGGTTTCAAGGCATTTTTTGTTTTTTAAAAAGTGATATAAAGTGATACAACATGATTTGGCATAATATTTGTTACGGCACTTTTTACGGCACCACTATAGGATAACTTAACTATCGGTAGAATAAGGGATAAAACATCATCTTAAAAGTAGCTGCACTTTAAAAAGGTGTCAGAAAAGAAGAAAATGAAAGAAAATTTAAACGAATTAAAAGATTTAAACTTCTATTTTACGAATGATATGAAACAGACATTGTTTGATATGTTAGCAATTCAAAAGATGTTAGAAAGCGTGAGTTAAGTTATAAAGAATTAAAACAACTTGAGAAAGAAAAAGAAAGACTCTTAAATCATTTTAGAGAAGAACTTCATGCAAACAATCCAGTTAAAGTTGAAATTGTAAGATAATTCTTACAAATGAAGAAAGAGGAAAATAAAAATGAATAAGTTAGTTGAAATAACAGACCCAAAGAATATGGAAAAATTTGTTAAATCTAGTAATTATTTACTTGTTGATGATGGATTGGATGAATATGTAATTCATGAATCAGATTTAGTTGATTATATATACAATAGAAATGAGGAAGTAACCTTCTATAAACCAGATGGAGAGTTCCTACTTTCTACTATTGGTTTTTTCTTAAATAAAATATCTTATAATGAAAGACAAAGAATAATAGAGAGACTTATCAGATTACAACTAGGAGAAGAAGAATCTAAGGTTACTTATTATTGTGAATCAACTATCCTAGATTACATGTAGTCTTACACTTTACTTTTTGTTACTCTATTTTTAATAAACTTAATAATTATTTTATTATATAGAGAAATTAACTAATTATATTTTTAATATATATAATAATTCTTATAATTTTAT
The DNA here is from genome assembly GCA_934148875.1 of uncultured Bacilli bacterium. Lineage (GTDB taxonomy): Bacteria > Bacillota_I > Bacilli_A > RF39 > UBA660 > Alloscybalousia. The sequence continues at coordinate 38,002 of CAKPDJ010000004.1, read as the reverse complement.
TTATTAGTATATAAGTAAAGTAAAAAATTAAGAAAGGATGTATTATGACTTATAAGAGATTTATTAGAAAGCCTGATAATGCTAGAAGAAAAAGAGGCATAATAATACTATCAGAACTACTAGACTTATATGATGAATATTATAAGAGTATAAAGAAAGAACCAATTGACCCAATTATTGTATATAATGAGATTCATGATTGTTTAAATTATTCAGAACGAGAAATAGAAATTATCATACAACAAGCCCAAATATTAAGAAATGAGCAAAATCAATAACAGATTTTGCTTTTTTGTGCCTAACAATCGCCAAAAATCGACATTTTGTGATATAATTGTATTGTATTTGGGGATACGATGTTTTTGAAAGGAATGGTAGTATGTTTGGAGATAAAAAAAGTCTAAGTGAAACTGAAATTAGAACAAGATATATAACACCCTCTTTAGTAAATGCCGGATGGTCTTATGATAATATTCATGAGGAAAAATCATTTACAGATGGTCGTGTTATAGATAAAGGTCATGGAGAATATTCCAGAGGAGAAAGAAAAAGAACAGATTATCTTTTAACTTATAACTCAAGTTATATTGCCGTAGTTGAGGCAAAAGATAATAATTATCCTATCGGATATGGTATGCAACAAGCAATTGACTATGCGGAAATGCTTGATGTTCCTTTTGCATTCTCTTCAAACGGAGATGGATATATTAAAAAGAATATGATTACTAAAGAAGAAGTTGAAATTGGACTTGATGAATTCCCATCTCCAGAAGATATGTGGAAAGAATATATTACTTGTTCTGGTATTTCAGAAGAACAAGAAAGAATTATTAAAGAACCATTATACCCATCAAAGTATGCCCCTAGATATTATCAACAAATAGCAATTGAAAGAACTTTAAAAGCCGTTGCAAATGGACAAGACAGAGTTTTACTTGTTATGGCAACTGGTACTGGTAAAACATATACCGCATTCCAAATCATTTATAGATTATGGAAATCAAGAACTAAGAAAAGAATCCTATTCCTAGCGGATAGAAATATATTGATTGACCAAACTATGGTTAATGACTTTGCACCATTCAAAGGTGTTATGACAAAGATTAAGGGTAAATATGACCCAGCTTATGAAGTTTATTTAGGTTTATATCAACAATTAAAAGGTTCAGATGGAAGACCAGATTTATATAAGACATTCCCATCAGACTTCTTTGACTTAATAGTTGTTGATGAGTGTCACAGAGGAAGTGCAGCCGAAGATTCTTCATGGAGAGAAGTTTTATCTTACTTTGGTAGTGCTACTCAAATTGGTTTGACTGCAACACCTAAGAATGAAAAGACTATTCAAAATTACGAATACTTTGGAGAACCAGTTTATACTTATTCTCTTAAACAAGGTATTGAGGATGGATTCCTTGCACCTTATAGAGTATTAAGAGTTGGACTTGATAAAGACATCGAAGACATCATTGTTAAGAAAGGTACTCTTAACACAGATGGCGATGAAGTTGATGAAGGTGTTTATGGTGGTACAGATATAAATAAGAAATTGGTACTTCCAGAAAGAGACAAACTTGTTGCAAAGATTATCACAGATTATATGAAAGAAACTAATCGTAGAATGGATAAGACTATCATATTCTGTGTTGATGAAGAACACGCAGACAGAATGCGAAGAGAACTAATCAATCAAAACTTAGACATGGTTGAAAAGGATGATAGATATATCATGAGAATTACTGGTTCAGATGGAATTGGTAAAATGCAACTTGATAACTTTATCAATCCAAGAAAGAAATATCCAACCATTGTTACTACTTCAAAACTTTTAACAACTGGTGTGGATGCTAAAACATGTAAGTTTATTGTAATAGATACAAACATTAAAAGTATGGTTGAATTTAAACAAATTATAGGTCGTGGAACTCGTATATCAGAAGAGTTTGATAAGTTTGCTTTTACTATCATTGACTTTACTGGTGCAACAGAATTATTCAAAGACCCTAAATTTGATGGCGAAGTTGAAATTACACCGGTTATATTAGTTGACCCTCCAGTAGTTATACCAGGACAAAAACCAGAACCTAAGATACCAGTTGAACCAGGTCAAGTAATTCAAGCAACTAAGCATAAACGAAAACCTAAAATAGTTCTTCCTAACGAAAGAGTTGCAGAACTATATAGACAACAAAAACTTATTGATGAACATGGAAACTTAATAACAGAAAACTTTACTCAATTTGTTAAGAATAAGATTACTGATGAATTCAGTACATACTCATTATTCAAACAATATTGGGATTCGGAAGAGATGAAAGAAAATATTATTAAAGCATTGGAAGAAAAAGACATTTATTTGAATATATTAGAAGAAGAAGTTGGCGAAGAATATGACCCATTCGACTTATTAGTACATGTTGCTTATGGTAAGAAACCTCTTACAAGAAGTCAAAGGGCAAGAAAAGTTAAGCAAAGCGAATACTTTGATAAGTATAGTGAACAAGCTAAAGAAGTTTTATCCATCATACTTGATAAATATGTTGATGGTGGTATAGAAGAACTAGAAAATCCTAACATTCTTAATATTCCAGAATTATCCGCTTTCGGAACTATTATGGAAATAATTATGACAATATTCATGGGGTTACAAAACTTCCAAAAAGCATTAGAAGATATGAAATCTAATTTATATAGTTTGGAGGCTTAGGATGAATAAAAAAATAGGAATAATTATTATAACATTATGTGCTTTTATCATTACTGGATGTGGTAATTCAAATGATACTAAAGACAATAGTAATAATGGAAAAGAAGATAACAAAATAAGTTGTTCTATCAACAATAATAATGGTGAGTATGATTATTATATAAATGAATCACTTGTTTGTCCTCAATTTAAAGACATTGCTTATTCTGGCAACAGATTCTTTATAACAAATGCCGGGGAATTATATGAATACTCAGATAAAAAATACTCTACTACCAATAATAATTGCAAGAAAGTTGAGACTCAAGTTTTATTTACAAATATTATAGAAAATACTTTAGTTGGGGAAAATTTAGAATATTATTCATATCATGATGGCAATTTAAGAAAAATTTCTAATGATGAAATTCAAAAAGGTCGTGCATGGTATGGAATAGACCAAATGGAAATAGAGTTACATAAATTAAATAGCAAAATATTCTATTTAGACCAATTAGATATAAATGACCCAGAAATTTATGGATATGTTGATGGTAATAATATTTATGAAATATCTTATGATTATGACAATAATAAATCTAATGAAAAATTACTTTTAACTTTAAAAGATGGAGAAAAAGTTGAAAAAGCAACAAATGGTTTTGTTATTACAAACAAAGGATATTATAAATATGGAATTACTAATCAAAAAGAGTGTTCTGAATATGAAGATATAAAATGTGAATACGGATTAGTTCAAGTAGATACAAAAGATAATTGCTCAAATGAGATATTCTATGTAAGTAATGGATTGATTGTTACACAAAACATGGTTAAATAAACGAAAGGAAAATTATTTGATGGAAACAATAAAATGTAAAGAATGTGGAAAAGAATTATCATCAAAAGCAGAAATATGTCCTAATTGCGGAGTAAGAATAAAAAAGAAAAGTTTTATCAGTAAAGCATTTAGATTTTTTGAGATAATTGGTGTTTTAATTGTAATTGGTATTATATGTGTTGTCGTATATTCACTTATCAGAGACTTATCCAGAAAAAATAGAGAGAATAGTTATGTTGGAATTTGGGAATTAGTTTCAAAGCAAGGCAATGTAACATATTCAAAAACTTATACTTCAGTTGGAGTTGATGAAACTTATACAATAGATTATACAATTATAATTGATGATAAGTTAAACTTTGAAAAGGATAATGTATATTATGGAATCGGTGGTGGTATTGGTTGCGAACAATTTGATGAACCAATTACAAAAAGATGTAACGGTGCAAAACCAGTTTTATTATTAAATGATAATGATAAAATATTTGCAATAAATTTTAATACAACTGATGGAAATAGTGTATATTTATGCTTTAAAAATACAGAAAAAAGCACTATAAAACAGGTATCTTGTAAAGGGGCAAATTCTGATAAGTATAATGATAGTTTATATAGTGCTAATGGTGGAATTGAAGAAGATTTTGATATAGTTTATAAAAAAGTAAAATAAGAAAGGAAGTCTCTTATGGCAATAAATATGAAAAACCTTAGACAAATAATGTGGAAAGATGATGGTGTTAACGGAGACGCACAAAGACTTGAACAGACTGTCTGGATGTTATTCATGAAGTTATTTGATTCTAAGGAAGATGAATGGGAAATCAAAGCAAAATTAAAAGGTCAAACTTATGAAAGTGCTATTCCAGAAAAATATAGATGGAAAAATTGGGCTTTAGATGAAAGAGGAATGACTGGAGATGAGTTAATTGAATTCGTTGAAACTATGTTCAAGGAAATTAAATTACTTCCAGTTAATAATGTTAGAGACCAAATAGTTCATGATGTATTTGCAGATACTCATAACTACATGAAAAGTGGTACTCTATTAAGACAAGTTATAAATGAAATAAATAACACGGATTTTAATGTTAACAAAGAAAGACATGACTTCAATGATATTTATGAGGGAATGTTACTTGAAATGCAAAGTGCCGGTAGTTCTGGAGAGTTTTATACACCAAGACCAGTTACTGAATTCGTTGTTGAAATGGTTGACCCTAAAGTTAATGAAAGAATATTAGACTTTGCATGTGGTACTGGTGGATTCTTAACTTGTGCAATTGAACATTTTGAAAATACAAATCAAATTACTGGTGCCGATGATGTTGAAAAGATTCAAAAGAACATTCAAGGTATAGAGAAAAAACAACTTCCTTATGCCTTATGTATGACTAACTTATTACTACATGGAATTGATATTCCTAACATTGAACATAGAAACTCTCTTACTGGAGAAGTGTCTGGATTTAGTGATAGTAAGCAAGTTGATGTTATTGTTACTAATCCTCCTTATGGTGGAATTGAAGAAGATGGTGTTTCATCAAACTTTGCAAAAGAATTTCAAACTAAAGAAACTGCAGACTTATTTATGGCTTTACTTATGGAAAAGTTATCAGATAATGGTCGTGCCGGTATAGTTCTTCCAGATAGTATTTTATTTGGAGATGGTGTTAAGAATAATATTAAGGCAAAGTTGTTAAAAGAATTTAATTTACATACGATTGTAAGACTTCCAGAGGGAGTATTTGCACCTTATACATCTATTACAACTAACTTATTATTCTTCAATAGAGACCCTAAAGGAACAAGAGAAATTTGGTTTTATGAGTTAGAACTTCCAGATGGACTTGCAAGATTCACAAAAACAAATCCGATTAAAAGACAACACTTTGATAAAGTAAAAGCATGGTGGAATAATCGAGTTGAAAACAAACAAGCATGGTTAGTTAAGGTTGAGGACTTAGATAATTACAATTTGGATTTAAAAAATCCAAGTAAGATTTATGAAACAGAATCTTATACCATTGAAGAGATAATAGATAAAATGAAAGAGATTACTAAAGAAAATTCAAATATACTTTCCGAGTTAGAGGGTATGTTAAAATGATTAGTAATGAGTATTTGAAGAAAAAAATATTAGTAGAGTTATTACATTTAGAGGATAAAAATTACACTAACAAAAAAATAACTGATGTATGTACTTTAAAATCTGGAAAGACTCCAAAATCCGATGAAATAAATGATAATGGGGAAATCCCTTACTATAAAGTTTCTGATATGAATGTTTTAGGAAATGAAGTTTATATGTCTGTTGATAGTTTGTTTGTTACTAAAGGAAATTATCAATTATTTCCTAAAGACTCAATTATTTTTCCTAAAAATGGTGGTGCTTTGCTTACAAACAAAAAAAGGATTTTAACTAAAGATTCATTGGTTGATTTAAATACTGGTGTTTTAATCCCAAATAATTTGATTTGCTATAAATATCTTTATTATATTATGCTTTCTATAGATTTTAATAATTATTATAAAGGTACCGCACTTCCAACTTTGGATAGTAATAAGTTTTTGGATGTCGATATATATGTTCCAAATAAGGAAAGTCAACAAAATATAGTTAACAGAATTGATACTTTATTTGAACTAATAGATAAAAAGGACAACAACGACAAAGAAAAAAGTAAGCTAAAGGAAATACTAAAAAATAAAATATTAGATAATGCTTTTAAAGGTATCCTTTTGGAAAATGATTTATCACTAAGTTCTGTTGACAATGAAGAGTTTAGTGGAAATGGATTGTTTGATGTACCATTTAATTGGAAATGGTGCGAGTATAAATCCATTGGAGAATCCAATATTGGTTTAACATACAGGCCAGAAAATGTTTCTGATGATGGAATTATTGTGTTAAGAAGTAGCAATATTCAAAATGGTAAACTTTATTTGAAAGATATAGTAAGAGTTAATTGTAAAGTAAATGATAATATCATAGTTAAAGAAAATGACATTCTTATATGTGCAAGAAATGGTAGTAAACGACTTGTCGGAAAATCATGCTTGTTAGTCAATATGAAAGAAGAAATGACTTATGGTGCATTTATGACTATATTTAGGACACCATATTTCAAGTATGTTTATTGGTTTATGCAATCAAAGTATTATTATAATCAATTGTATGAAAATACAAACACTATGACTATAAATCAAGTTACACAAAAGAAATTGAACTCATTGATTATACCATTACCTCCTTTTGAAGAGCAAAAAAGAATAGTTGAAAAAATAGAAAGTTTATTTGAACTTATTGAGCAACTTTAACAGAGTTGCTTTTTTTGTTAACAGAGATTAGAGTTTTGTGGTTTCAACTCTACTATATAAGTAAATGTAAGGGGTACTTATTATATATACATATATTATATAAATATAAGTAATAGGACTCATAGTATATAATATAAACTAATAAACTATATTATTTTTTATCTTACAATAGAATTATATTATAATTTATCATACATCTGTAAAGTATATATTAAAAGAAAAAGAAAAGAATATTATCCAACCCCTAATACTTATATTACTCACTTCGTTCGTAATATAAGTATGCCCCTTCCTTCTTAAGAAAAGAAAAAGAAAAGTCATTTTGCTAAATTCGATTTGGAGTTACCATGCTTTTGGAGAGAGTTAAATTTCTTTTTTTACTAAACCCATCCCCCTCAGTCTATATGAAGCAAATTCCACTATCTCCCTGTTGCGAAAGACTCAGTATGAACAATTAGTCTAACTCATTATAAAAGTGTCTCAGAATGGCTAAAAACAAGCAAAAAGAGGTATGCTCGAGAACAAGTGTTCGTGTACCAATTACACGACTTTTTTATGTGGTACTAAGTGATAGTAAGTGATACTATTTTAGAGTTTTACTTTTACTTGACTACTTAATAAATGAGGAGGAATAAGCATGGAGAAAGAATATTTACTTACAAATGAGATAAGTGATGAGTATAGAGTTACACTTATCTATGTTAGAAAGGTCATAAGAGAACATAAGGTTAAAGCATTAAAACATGGAAGAGATTATATAGTTAAGAGAAGTGATTGGGAAAAATTCTATCTATCAAGGGAGGTTTAGGTATGACAGATAAAGATTTACTTAGGGCATTAGGACTTGATGATAGGACAATTACTATTGGCCTTGATGATGAGTATGCACAAATGATGTTAGAGAAAAAGATTGATTCCTATCTTAAAAAGTTGGATGAAGAAAATAAAAAAGAAGACATGATAGAACAACTAAAACATGGTCAAGAAAGTTTTAAAGAGAAACAACATCTTGTTGAGATGTTAAAAAGTAATCTGGTTTATAGTGCAATTAAAGACATGCTAATTAAAGATGGATTCAGTTTCAGATGTCCTACTTGTGTTGACTTGTCTGGTCAATATGGTAGAGCCATTCAGAACTATCCAAAGTATAATAGAAACAAGAGATAATGTTATTGATTATCTCTTGTTTCTTTTAATTTATAACCTTTGTCTCTACCTTTTGATTCATATATAAATTTATCTATGAAATCAGTTTCTTCTGTGAAAGATTGAATGTACCAAATTGCATTTAGTAATCTTAATGTATCTATTTTTTTATCAGAATATATTGTTCCATGTGAAGCCAAATGTCTATTTAATGTTTTAGAATTTGAATTTTTTAGATTGTTTTCATTATCATAAAGAATATCATAAAAGTTTTTTAATACTTCTGCTTTTAAGTACATTTGATATGTATCATGTTCTTCATAATATTGATGAATGTTATTTACTACTTCATGAGATTTGTGTTGACATCTTGAAGAAATATCGATAAATTTCAAAGATAAACTATCTAAATAAGTGATTAAAGCAACATTACATATTGAATAATTACCTAAAGTATAGTTTTGTTTTACTTGTCTTAGTATTTTTTTCTTATCTTTTTTTGTTTCATTTTTTATACAATTTGTTATAAGCCTATTAACTCTAGATTTATTAAAATACTTTAACATTTCATTATTGAAATCTTTATTTGATAAATCAGTTAGTTTTTTTATATTTTTATACTCATATTCAAATGGAATTACCCAGAATCGTTTTTTTAAATATTCAGTTTCGTATCCAGATAAATCTCCCAAGTGTAAAGGTTTTAACAATTCAGATAATTGATGTAATATTGTTTGTAATTTTGAAGAGACTGCAATATTTATCAAACTATTAAAATCATAAGAATTAACAAGTGATTTTATTGTTTCAGAAAGTTTATTGCTTGTCTCAATACTATTTTTTATTACATCTGGCATAATAGTTTTTTGATAATCCGCAATCATTTTTGTGGTTTTACTAAGTGATGTACTTAGTTCAATATTTTGTTTCAATATATTTGGCATGATAGATGTGTGCATATCAATTAAAGATTTTGATAATTGACTCAGTGTTGATGACATTCCTTTAATACTATTCATATATTCTGTTGATTTTAATTTTTCTTGAATTTCAGATAAACTTTTCTCTTTAGTGTCATCTGTTGTGTTAATAATAATTTTATTATCATGATTGTTTTCCATAACACCACCTCAAGAAATATTATATCATCTTTTTTGCCGTATTTATGCTATAATAATCAATCAAAGGAAGTGATGTCATGATTCTATATAATACCAGAACACAAAAGTTACCATTGAGTACAGACTTTTATACTAACAATGCAAATGCTTTAAAGATGTTCAGATATAATGAAACTCTTATGAGTAATTGTGGAGATTATAGAATTCAAGAACAAGTTACTTCAGATGTTTATTATACTTACAATGCTTTAGTTACATTCAATAATACTTTAGACAAGAATGTAATAAATGCTTTTACTTCATTAGGTAAGTTTATACAAGAACATGAAGAGATAAAAGAAAGCAAAGATTCAAGATGTAAATTCTACTATGACAAAATGATTTACTGGAATAATAAATATAAAACAGAATCATCAGATACAACAATTCAAGCAATTCAATCTGATGTTCAAGACTTAATGAGATTTTTAGCTAAACAAGAGATAGTTAAAGAATCCGGATGTAATTTAAAGAAAAACTATTTTTAGAGGACAGATGTCCTCTTATTTTTTTGCCTTAATTTAGATACCGAACACATATCGAACATCGAAACAATAAAAAATTACGATTTAGGGGCAGACATGAGGTTATTGATTCTTATACAATGAAGTCAACAAGAGAAAAAAACACACTCTTGATTGGCCAATAAAATTTGTGTTAATGGAGGTTATTATGAATTTTATAGAATATGTTTATGAGAATACAGAGGGTTTGGTTTTTATAGATAAATTAAGAAGTGCAATTAGGAATATTGCTTATGATGGAATAAAAGAAGAATTTGAGGGTGCAACAGAAGAAGACATAGATAAGTTAAGTTTAATGATAGAGTTTAACTTCATTGATGGAATTACTTCTGATGATAGTGAATGGGATATTAAAACAATTAGCGTTGATGATGTTAAGTTCTTAATCGGTTCAACAATTGGATTCCATAACTTATGTGGTGGATTGGATAAAAACAGAAGACAATCTTATTCAGAAATATTGTGGGATGTAATATATCATGCTTTAAGTTTAATTGATGATGAAGAAAAACTTTTTAAATCATCAGAACTTGCTAAAAAAGTTTACGAAACAATAAACATGATTGAGTGTGGAGAAGATGGTTTCTCTTATGACTTATTTAGTAATGATGAACTTCAACAATGTATTACAGATATATATAAATTTATGCTTAAAGATAAAATAGAATTCTAAGGAGGTGTTGGCTTTGACTAAGCAATTGTGTGATTTAAAAACTATATCAGAATATTTAGACTTATCGATTCCTTACATCCGAAAGTTAGTCAGAGCCAAACTTATACCTCATTACAGATTTGGCAATCAACTAAAATTTGATGTTAAAGAGATAAATGAATGGATAGAAACACATCGCCAAGAACAACGAAAAAGTGTCTTATTCTTATAGGAAAAAAGACCTTTTTGTGGTATAATATTTATAGATAGTTAAGTATGTGTTCTATCCCATGAGTCGTGAAAGGAGAACTTATGGCAATTAAAAAAATAGATGTGAACAAATACAAAATAACTATTGAACTCGGTTATGATATTTTAGGTAATCGTAAACGAAAGACAATCAATTTTACTGGTACTAAGTCAGAGGCAATTAAAAGAGAGGCCGAACTTAAGACAGAGTTTTATCACATGGGAGAATCAAAACGAATAACAGATTTGACTTTCAAAGATTTGTCAGAGATATTTATTGAGAAGTATTGTAAGCCAAACATTTCTGCCGTTACTACTTGTGGTTATAAAAAGTCTCTTAAGAGAATACTTCCAGTCATTGGAAATAAGAAGTTGAAAGACATTACACCTTTTGTCCTAGATAATATGTATCAAAAATTGAGGACTGGTAAGAATGGTCAAGAGTTAGGTTATCATTCAAGTTACAACTTATATAAAGTTGTGAATGTTATGTTTAATCAAGCAATCAGATGGGAGATTATGGATAAGAATCCTAACTTAAAAGCAAACAAGCCAAAGAAAGAACATAAAGAAAAAAACTTCTATGATGTATATCAAGTTAAGAAGTTGTTAGATGTTCTTGAAAATGAATCCATCAAATATAAGATGTTAATCGTACTTGCTTTAGATTCCGGTGCAAGAAGAAGTGAGATTTGTGCTTTAAGATGGTCAGACATTGACTTAGATACAAGAATGGTAAGCATAACAAAATCACTAAAAGTTGTTGAGGGTGTTATTGATGAAAAAACAACTAAGACAGAATCATCCATCAGAACAATTAAGTTAAGTGAATCAACAATCAACTTGATTAAGGAATATAAGAAATGGCAAGAGGCATACAAGTTGGTTAATAAACAAAGATGGATTGGTAAGGATAATAGAGTCTTTACTGCTTTGAATGGAGATTATATGTATCCGGGTACTTGTGACCATATATTGAGAAAGATTGTTAAGAAGTATAACTTAGACCCAATATGTTTTCATGAGTTAAGACATACTTGTGCAAGTCTTTTAATCAATTCTGGTGTTGACCCTAAGACTGTCAGTAAGCGATTAGGCCATTCAGACACATCAATTACTATGGAAATATACACACATGCTTTTGAAGAAAGTAAAAATGCTTGTGCGGATAGGTTCGATGAAATGATGAAAAAGTTAGAAATGGCATAAAAATAAGACATCATGGCACCAATTTACGGCACCTTGATAAAAACGAGTTCAAAAAAAATTAAGTTAAATTAAAAGAAACCCTTTATTTATAAGGATTTCTTGAGATATAGTTCAGGTGTCCGAGGGATGAGGAACAGACCCCTCCTAAGCGATAGGTCGTGAGTTCGATTCTCGCCGGGAACACCAGATTGATTGATACTCGAACTTTCTTCGAGTAGTAATAAATATTAACTAGAAGTACCGTCTAGTTTTTTTTGTTATTATTGGAGAAAGTGAGAAGTTTTATGAAGGAAGTAAAAGAATTAGAAATTGATAAGAATAAAACTATAAATATTTTAAAAGAATGTTATGAAAAAGATTTATATAATTCTTATGATTTAATAAATATATCTAAAGATACTGATAAAGAAATAGAAGTAAATGATTTTATAAAAGAAGAAACATTAGAAAAAGAATACGACTATTTTGATTAGCCGTATTCTTTGTTTATACTAAATTTTTGATAATTTAGAAACACACTTGTAAATTGACATAATCAATTAGCATGTGGAATAGCCTTTTTCAACTCTTAACTTACCATATAACTCATAGAGAGATATATTTGGGTTTCTTCTAATATAATTTTTAATCCAATATAATTCTTCTTCAGTATGAGCATTAGGGTGAGGAGATAAAGGTTTATGAGATTTATCAATTAAAGATTCCTTAGTACCATCAAACTTTTTATTCCATCTCATAAGGAAAGCCTTAGAACATTTATACCTTCTACATACAAAAGATATATGGTTTCCATTTCTATATAAAGAAACAGCATAAAACTTGGTATTTAAACTATGTGGATAATGTGATATATTAGTCATAGCGATAGGTCCTTTCTTATTAAAATGTTGGATTGATAGTTACATTTTACTAGACTTATCGCTATTTTTTATATAAAAGTCCTCACATCAATTGTAACTCTACAATTAGATACTATTTATTTTTAAGGATAATTATGATATATAAGAAAAAATGTTATAATATTGAAAGAGGTGAATGTGAAATGAGAGAAGAAAGAGATTTATATAATAATCAACTTCAATTAACAGGTAAAACTTATTTTAAAGGTGATGAAATTCCAAGTGGCTATTTTCCTATGGTTGTTATGATAGCTATCCAAAATTCAAATGGTGAATTTTTAATGCAAAAGCGAGTTGAATCTAAAGGAGGAGATTGGGGAGTTACAGGTGGACATCCTAAACATGGCGAAACATCTGAACAAGGTATAATAACTGAAGTAAAAGAAGAATTAGGAATAGATATTAGTAATTACCCAGTTATTGAATTTGAAAGAGGATGCGATGGTAAAGATTGTTACATAATGTATTATACAAAGTTGGATTTGGATATTGATAAACTAACAATACAATTGGATGAATTATCAGAAGTAAGATGGTTTAGTATAGAGAAATTACAACAAATGGTTGATACTGGTGAATTAAATAAAGATCAAGTAGAATTTTTTCTTAAATGTGTTGAATTTTTAAAGAATTAAAAAAGTGAAGTGATGACATGGCTAATTTAAATTTATATAAAAGTTTTTATGATGTTGTTAGATATGATGGTTTTACAAATGCCTCAAAAGCCACGAATATATCTCAACCAGCTTTAAGTTGTTCAATTAAAACACTAGAAAAAGAACTAAATACAATATTAATAAATAGAAGCAATAATCAATTTATAATAACAGAAGAAGGTAAAATTTTATATGCAAATCTAATAACAGTTTTTGAAAATGATGAATTATTCAACAAACAAAAAGAGCAATACACAAGAACAGATTTAGAGGCATTTCGTCAGTTAATGTTTTATATAAATAATGATTTAGAATTTGGAACTGGGAACTGGGAGATTTTATCAGAAGATGAAATAATTCAAGTTCCTGGTTATCCTTCTTATGTTTCTGGAGAGTTTATTGGGCAAGATAAAACACAACCGAGCGTAAAAAAAATGATGAAAGATCGTGCTAAAGAACATTTGAAAAATTTAGATTCTTAATTATAAATAAGTGTTACGTAATTTAATTAACATTGAGAAATAATAAAGTCTTTTTTATGTTACTATTAATATGCAAATAATAAATATTGCGTAAAAGCAAGAGATTTTGCTTTGTAAAGTTGACCACTTCCAGTGTAATGGTTAAGCACTTAATATAAAATTGAGTGCTGCTTTTTTTATTATATATGTTGTTTTTACTCATATACAGAGGAAGCCAATTAGTAAAATAAAAGTTGGGAGGAATAAATATGGTAAAAGATTTATGTTTTGAAATAATTGAAACTTGTCTTAATAATTGTATGTTTTGTTCCTCTAATTCAAATTGCAGTAAAAAACGAATGATTGGTTTAGAAGACTTTAAAAGAGTAATAGATTACTTTATGAATAACGGAGGTATAGAAGAAATATCTCTTTCCGGGGGTGAGCCATTCTTACATCCAGATTTAATTGAAATGGTTAAATACACCAAATCATTAAATATAAGAACTGTAATTTTTACTAGTGGTGTTATATATAAAGAAAAACCAACTAAAGATATAGAAGAATACTATCTAAAAGAATTAAATAATGCACTTAGAGAAGTAACAGAAAAAGAGCTAGATAATCAATTTTTAATAAATAAAATACATGAGTATTATTCTAGAATGTTAAATCCTAATGAATTATCAGGAATAAGCAGAGAAACCTTAAATGAACTTAAAAATATTGGGCTTGATAAAATAGTATTTGATTTCCAAGCATATGAATGTAAAACTGATCAAGAATTGATGGGAAGAAAAGAAATTTCAAGGCAAGCATTATTTGATTCAATAATTAGAGCATCAAGCTTTGAATTTAATATAGACGTACATTTTATACCTATGAAAATAAATTACAAAGAAATAAAGGATATTCTAGAAATATTAGAAATAGCAAAAGTAAATAATATAAGTATTTTAAATTTTATTCCTCAAGGTAGAGGAAAAAATAATAAGGATAGGTTATTATTAACTGATAAAGAAAAAGAAGAATTTTTAAAGATATTAGAAGAAACAAAAAAATATTATTCAGGTAATATTAGAATTGGAATTGCTTTTTCAGGCGATGAAACACATAGATGCAATGCGGGATTAGAAAAATTAGATATAAAATTTGATGGTACAGTTTTACCATGTCCGGCCTTTAAGGAATTAACTGAAGAAGAATGCAAAAAATTTAACATTAAGTTACCTAACATATATACCGATTTAGAATCTGTTAAAATACCAGGAAAAGGTAAAAGGGTACATCAATTATGCAAACAAATATATCAAAATAAAAAATAAGAAAAATTATTGTATTTAAATTTAGTGCTAATAAAAACCACTTCAATTTTTATGAGGTGGTTTTTATAACTCTTAATAACTCTTGTTTTTCATCATCTGATATAAAAGCATGACTAATTGCCATCCTATTCATTTTTATGATATCTTCAATAGTAAAATTTAATTCATTAATTAAGTGTTCATATTCATCAGTTAATGTTGTATTAGAAACAGTTCTATTATCAGTACTAATTGAAACTGGGATGTTTCTTTCAAATAAATATTTTATAGGATGTGTACTATAGTTTTCAACACAACGTGTCTGAATATTACTAGTAGGGCACAATTCTAAAAGAATATCTTTTTCTTTTACCAAATTTATTAAGTTCATATCTTCTAATATTCTAATTCCGTGTCCAATTCTTTTAGCCCCAAAATTAATAGCACTTTCAATACTGTCCTTACCATCAGCTTCACCAGCATGAATAGTGAAGGGGATTTCAAGTTTATTAGCCTTATCAAATAAATCTTTATACAAACAAGTTTTATACATAGCTTCAGCACCAGCTAAATCAATTGCGCATACACCTTTATTAAGATACTTTTTAGCTAACTCAATAACTTCATCATTTTCTTTATAAGAACTACCACGCATCATACATAATATCAAATTAGTTTTAATATCCACTTGTTTAAGACCATTTAAAACACTATCAATAACTTCTTCACCAGATAATCCTTTTTTTACATGTTTCATAGGTGCAAATCTAACTTCAGCATAAATAACGTTTTCCTTTTTTAAATCTTCAGCTAACTCTTTAGCTACACGTTCCAAATTATCCTTTGTTTGCATTATCATTTCTGGTATTTCAAACTTAGTTAAATAATCATTTAAATTATTACACTCAGCCATAGCAATCATATCTTTTTCTATTTCTTTTTCACTTTTATTAAGTAATTCACCAGCTGTTTTTGGTCTAACAGAACCATCTAAATGTAGATGCAACTCTACTTTAGGTAACTCTTCTAATCTCATAATTCAAGACTACTTTCCAAAGCTAATTTTAGCATATCATTAACCTTATTTTGGCGAAAACTACTATCAGCTCTTTCACCTGTAACTAAATTATCTGTTACAGTTAATATTTCTGTTGCATCCTTATTGAATTTCTTAGCATTATATAAAAGAGAAAAAGACTCCATTTCACAAGCAATACATCCATAGGCATTTAATAACTCATTCTTATAGTTTTCATCTTCCTCATAAAAGACATCACTACAATGTATTGTTCCCTTAGTAATATTAAAACCTAATTCTTTAGCCTTAATTTCAATCTTATCATTTAATATTTTACTAGCTGCAACCATATTAACATTTTCTTTATCTTGGACCTTGGCATAAGTTGATTCTGAGTATGAGTTTTCCACCAATATAATATTACCTAAATCTAAATTACTGGCATAACTTCCACAAGTACCAACCTTAATAATTTTATCTACATCATAAAACTTAAATAATTCATATGAATAAATTCCCATGCTAGGAATACCCATACCAGATGGCATAACAGTTATTTTTTTGCCTTTATATGTACCTGTATAAGTAATCATTCCTCTGACATTACTTACAATTTTATAATCATCCAGAAAATTATCAGCTATTAAACTAGCCCTTTTAGGATCTCCTGGCATAATTACGATTTTTGCGATTTCTTCTTCCTTTGCTTCAATATGTGGTGTCATAATAACCTCCTTCTATTAACACTTTAATTATATCAAACAGATTTAAGATAGTAAATTTAATGACACAAACTTGACATGTCTAATTTAGTTAAATTTATTTTTATTATCAAAACTGTTATAATCAGTGTAGTGGTGGTATATATGATTTTAAATGTTAGTGGTAGATGTGATATTGTTGCTTTCTACACAAAATGGTTTATGAATAGATATAAAGGGGGATATGTTGATGTTAGAAATCCCTTTTATCCTAAAATAGTTAGTAGAATATATTTTGATGATGTAGATGCTATTGTATTCTGTACTAAAAATCCTATTCCAATAGTAAATGAACTCAGTAAAATAGATAAACCAATTATTTTTCAAGTAACAATAACTCCATATAAAAAAGATATTGAACCAAATGTACCTGACAAAAAGAAAATAATTGAAGCGTTAAAGAAAATTTCTAATATCATAGGAAATGAATATGTATACGTTAGATATGATCCTATTTTTATAAATGATAAATATACAGTTGACTATCATATTAAAGCTTTTGATAAACTTTGTAGTGAACTAGATGGATATATTAGCCATATAATCATTTCTTTTATGGATGACTACAAAAATGTTAGGAAAAATGATGATTTTATTAAAGCAAAAATATTAACAGATGATGATTATAGAAAGATTGGTATCAATTTTAGTAGCAGTGCTAAGAAGCATAATATAACTGTTCAAACCTGCTGTGAAGATAAAAATTTAGTAGAATATGGTTTTATTAAAAGAGATTGTATCGATTTCAATTTAGCTTTTCATTTAACTGGAAAAACTAAATTTACTAAATGGAAGGAAAGAAATTGTAGCTGTGTTGAATTAGTAGATATTGGTTATTATAATTCTTGTTCACATTTTTGTAAGTACTGCTATGCCAACTTCGATGAAGCAAGTGTTAAAAATAATGTTATTAGGCATAACCCCAATTCTTCACTTTTAATCGGAGAATTAGATAGTAATGACACTATAAAAATAAGAAAGAAGTGATAACATGTTAAATAAACAAATTGATGATATACTAAAAAAACTATCGTATTCAAAATTTAGAAGTAGTTTTCATTTGAAAGAGAATGATATTTCTTATATTAAGGAAAAGGGTATTTCTAAAATAGAAGAGCACGCATATGATTTTATTAACAAAAGATTGGCGCCTGCTACTATTCCTAACGATGGCAAACAAACACCGATGAGAGGACATCCAGTTTTTATAGCTCAACATGCTACTGCCACTTGTTGTCGAGGTTGTCTAGCTAAGTGGCATAAAATACCATCCGGAAAACAATTAAATGAAAATGAAATTAATTATATCGTTTCAGTTATTATGACCTGGATTAAAAAACAGTGTTAAAAAGTGTATTTTACTTGGTTACAATTAATAATTATGATATAATTGAACTAGAATAGTAAGAGGCATACAGTAAAAAGGAGGGGAACATGAAAAATAGACCTCAAAAGAAAACTATTTTAAAATTTGTGTGTATATTTACTTTTACGTTATTATTAATAGGGTTAATAACTTATATATCTCCCAATGTTTTAGCAGATGCAGGTAATAATAATCGTTATGAAATAGACACTGACACTTCTTCAAGCAGTGATGGTGATAGTGATCTTTTCTATTTCCTATGGTGGATTCTTTTTGATTTGTTTGGACCAATTCCAGGTATAATTGTCTTAATTATTATTTTTATCATTTATATGAGACTTAAAAAGACTGGTAAGTTGAAGAATATTCAACAATCACTAAAATCTATCAACAACATTAATAATAGTAATTCTAATGCTAATACTGATACTTATATTGCTCCAAGTAATGCAGCTGAAGAAATTAGAAAAATTGATCCTAATTTCTCAAGTGATGCATTTATCGGATGGGCTAAAGAAGTGTTTATTAGAATTCAACAAGCATGGACTGAACAGAACTGGAAGATTATTAGACCTTTTGAAAGTAATGAGTTGTTTAACCAACATAATAATCAATTACAGGAATATATTAAACAAAACAAAATTAATGTAGTAGAGAAGATTAATGTTTCTAATGCAGGATTAAGAGAATTCAAAATTGACGGTGATAAAGAAGTATTAGTGTTAGAACTACATGCTATTATGCGTGATTATGTTATTGATGCTAAAACTAAAAATGTTATTGAAGGCAACAAAGATTATGATTGGCATATGAAGTATTTGATGACATTTATCCGTAAGAAAGGTGTACAAACAAAATTAGGTACAAGTAATAAATCAACTACTAATTGTCCAAATTGTGGCGCACCTACTGAGATTACTTCAAGTGGTCAATGTGAATACTGCGATAGTGTAATAACTACTGGTGAACACGATTGGGTATTAAATGACATTCATTCTATAAAATAAAGTAAAAATTAGTTAGTATGCAGGTTTTCTATTCGAATAATAAAATAAAGGAAAGAGGTAAATAAGATGGGACTTATTAAAGCTTTAACTAGTGGGGTTTCTTCAAGCTTTGGAGATCAATTTAAAGAGTTTGTTGTTTGCCCTACAATCGAAAAAAATGTATTAATTCAAAGAGGAGAAGTAAGACACGGTGATGGTAATAAAAATCCAACTGAAGGTGTTATTTCTAACGGTAGTAAAATTTCTGTTCCTCAAGGAATGGCAATGATGTTAATTGAAAACGGAGCAATCAAAGAATTTTCAGCTGAACCAGGTGAATATACTTGGGATAGCGGAAGTGAACCTAGTATTTTTACAGGTGGTTTCTTTAAAGGAATTGGTGATACTTTCAAAACAATAGGAAAACGTTTCACTTATGGTGGTATGGCACCAACTGATCAAAGAGTATACTATGTTAACTTACTTGCAATTACTGGAAACAAATTCGGTTCACCACAACCTAAAAAAATAACTGATGAAAAATATGGAATGTTAGAAGTAACTTTCTTTGGAGAATATGCTTTCCAAGTAAAAGATCCTATTGTGTTAGTTCAAAATGTAATTGGTGCAAATCCTAAAGATACAGTTACTTATGAAGATGTAATTGGTGGTCAATTAAAAAGTAAGTTCGTAGAACAAATAACTCAAGCTCTTACTATTGTAATGCGTAAACACAAAGTTTCATTTGGAGATATTGGTATGTATGGTGGAGATATTTCTAATGAAATGAATGTTATCTTAAATGATTCTTGGAGACAACAATATGGACTTGAAATTACAGATGTAGCAATTGCTGATATTAACTTAACAGATGAGTCAATGGCTCGTGTATCTAGAATTGATGATGCTACTATTTTCTCAAATCCAAATTTACAATCTGGACTTATGGCACAATCATCAGCTAAAGCAATGGAAACAGCTGCTGGTAATACTGCTGGTGCTATGGTAGGATTTATGGGAATGAATATGGCAACTCAAGCAGGAACTACTATGATGGGTGCTGTTAATCAAAATGCTAATGGAGCTTATCAACAACCTGCTCAAAATCAACCTGAACCAGGTACATTATTCACTCATGAAGAAAAACAACCTGAAGTTGCTCCTACACAACCAGTAACAGATGTACAACCAGAACAAGCTACAAATGTAGAACAACCAGCTCAAGCTGAAGAAACACAACCTACAACTGGTGCTAAGTTCTGTCCAAACTGTGGAACACCAACTAATGGTGGCAATTTCTGTACAAATTGTGGAAGTAAATTAAACTAAAAAAGTCAAAAAAATAACCAGGATTTAAATCCTGGTTTTTATTTGTTTGTAAATATTTGCTTATAAATGTTATATTTGATTATTGAATTACTAACCGTAAAACTATTAGCAACACGGCGGTTCATTTTACTAATGTAATCTTGGTCAACTTCAATGCCATTCTTAGGTATAAACTTGCCACCATTAGCAAAATAAGTTCCTTTATCACTTACCCAACTACGATCACTGAAAATAGCTATTCCTTCATAATCACTCAATATATCTTTACCAACAATTAATCTTGAATCATATTCAATTCCAAATAAATTTAAAAGAGTAGGTAATACATCAATTTGACTTCCAACTTTATCAACTTCAACGACTTTGTCCATAGCACTATTCCAAATTACGAAATTACTATGATTTACTTCAACAACACCATCTTTTTCATAAGAAGAAATTTCATTTATTTCGTCAGTACTTAAAGTATATGGATAATGATCACCAACTAAAGCAATTACTGTATCATCTAAGATACCATCTGCTTCCAATTTATTAAGTAATACTTCTAATGCCTTATCCAATTCTATTTGAGTCGCTAAATAAGCTTTAACACTATTAGAATAAGGTAAATCTACAACATAACTTTTATTCTTTAAAGCAATGCTATTACCACTACTCATATAATAAGGTGCATGTCCACTAACAGTAATATAATATGTCATAAATTTTTCTTCTGTATCATATTTTGGAACCGTCACATTCATCATTTCAATATCACTTGGTAACCATTTGCAGTTAATCTCTTTTTCAAGGCCATTACGGCATCCTGTATAAGATGTAAATCCTAGAGTAGGCATTGTTCTATTTCTTTCATAGTATGAATAAGTCCAATCATGATAAGCATTAGTAGTATAATTAAGGCGGTTGAAACTATTACCTAAAGCATAATAAATATTAGGAGTATTTGCCTTCCACATTTTCAAAATAGCCTGAGTTGGAATTAAACCAGTTGTTGCTTGAAACTCACCACCAGTAGTACTTAAAAAAACAGGTGAATAAAAGTTATTAAAAACAAATCCTTGATGAGTTAATTTATATAAGGTTGGTGTTAAATCAGGATCAACTGCTATTTGATTAAATCCTTCTGCTAAGATAAATATTAAATTTTTATCTTTAAAATAACCTGTATAATCATTTTGATTAGTACTACTAGAACTCTTAAAATATTCAAGTAAACTTACAACTTCTTTATTATTTGAGTTAGCTATTAGAGTATCGAAATCAATATCAGTTTCATTATAAATTATTTCTTTAGGAATATCTGTACTATCATTGTTACTATCATTATTATCTTCATTAATAATTGTTTCTTTAAAATCAAATACTGTTCTTTTAATATCCAATCTAGTAGCTGTTATAAGCCCAAACTCTAATATCGACTTTCTTTCCTCTCTAATATGATAATAAAGATTATATACAGAGTAAATTCTATCTTTATCAAACTGCAGACTAATTATACTAAGTAAATAAAATACTAAGATAATACCAAAGCAAATTAAACTTTTTTTCCAATTTGACTGTTTAAAACTAATTTTATTATGAAATATAATTAAAATAATAACAGGAAGCAAAAACAAAATTAACATTACTATATTTCTCAATAATGCACCAGCTATTATATTAGTAAAATCTAAAGCCTGATTAGCTAAAGCTATAGTTTGAAATGAAAATGGTACCGAAAACAAACTATAAAAAATATATTGGAAAATAAAATATATACAAAAAACACTAGTAAAAACAAAACTTAATATTTTATTGGTTTTTGGCTTAAATAAACTATCAAGTAAAGTAATTAAAAAGATAATAGGAATACTAAACAGTAATGTATAGGCTAAATTAGTTCCCCATATATGATGGTATACCGATATTTTATATATTAATTCCAAATATAATACTAAAAAACTGTAAAAAAATAATTTATTTATCTTCATACTACAATCAACTCCACTACTTATATTATCAATAATTATTATACTATATTTTCCTTAAAATTACTTATAATAATAATAAAAAATTTAAATGTAAAATTTAGTAAAAATAGTAAAACTATGGTATACTAATATTGGAGTGGTAGTATGGGTAATATTGAAACATATCTTAATAATTATGGAAAATATACTTTTTTAGAAAAAGAATTTACAGAAGTAGACAATGTTATTTTATCTTTGATTGCCTATATTGATTTATATGGAATAGTACCAGGTATTAAAAAGGGTAAAATCACACTTTCAGAAGCAAGTAAACAATTTTATAGTAAATACTCAAAAAAAGAAATAGATAAGAACATCCTATCAGTAAAAAGTGCCAGCTACTTACTAAAGGAGTTAGCAAGTACTAACAGGTACAAAGATTTATTATTATATAATTATGAATATAAAGTTAACTTTGATATGCAATTTGGAGCATTATGTATTATGTTACCAAATAAAAATATTTATGTATCCTTTGAAGGAACTGATGGTTATATTAGCGGTTGGAAAGAGGATTGTATGTTTGCTTGTAGTTTTCCTAATGCTGCTCAAATTGAAGCCATCAATTATTTAGATAAAGTAATTGGCGTATTTAGTCACAATATTTATGTTGGGGGACATTCTAAAGGCGGACACTTAGCTATTGTTGCTAGTATGTTTTGTAAGAACCGTGTTAGACATAAGATAAAGTATGTATACAATAACGATGGACCAGGATTAAGAAAAAAAGAATTTGAATCTCATAATTATAAAAAAATAGATGAAAGATTAGTAATGATTGTTCCTAAAGAAAGCATAGTTGGAATGCTATTATGTCACAAAGATAATTACATAGTTGTTGATAGTAAAAACAAAGGTTGTATGCAACATAATGCTATGTCTTGGATAGTAGAAGACGATAAGTTTAAAAGAGTAGAACAGACCGATACCAGTAGAAAAAGAGAATTAGCTATCATAAAATGGATGGACAACCTAGATGATGATAAAAGACTAAAATTTGTTAACGGATTATTTAGTATTTTAAAAAAAGCCGATATAAATACATTAAATGAAATAAGACAATCTAAATTAAACAGTGCTATTAAAATAATTAAGGAAACAAAAAACTTAGATAAAGAGACAAGAGGTATGCTATTAAATTGTTTTAAAGATTTGATTTCAGAAATTAGGAGATAACAGATATGAAAAAAGAAGGATACATAAAGAAAACTGATGAATATTTAATTGAAACTAAAAAAGGTAAAAAAATACCAGTTAAAGACCTACAAATGGAAGTACTTAGTGTAATGAAGGAAATCGATCGTGTTTGTAGAAAGAATGATATTAAATATTTTTTAATTGCTGGTAGTAGTTTAGGAATATGCAATTACGGTGGCTTTATTCCATGGGATGATGATATGGATATTTCAGTTAGTATTGACGATTGGCCTAAGTTTATCGAAGCTATGAAAAAAGATTTAGGTAATGATTACTATTTTGACTGTTATGAAACTGACAAACGTTATAATACTATTTCTGGTCCTTGGATGAAGGTAAGAAAAAAGAATACTTATATTGAGGAAGTAAATTTTCTTCTTAAAAATCGTTGTAAACAGGGTGATGGTGTATTTGTTGATGTTATTCCATATGGTGGAATAGCTAAAAATAAATTTATTGATGAGGTAGAAAGAACTATCGTTAAAATTAATATGTTATTTATTGTTTTATTAGATAATTTGCATATTAATCCAATTCCTTTTAAAAGCTTTGTATATTGGTTTAGTAAGAAATGCTTAAAGTGGCATAAAAACAGTAAATTAGTTTCTCAACCTGTTTCTGTACCATGGGAAAAATTCATGCATGAACCAGTATTCTTAAAAGAAGATGTTTACCCAGTTAAGGAATATGAATTTGAAGGTAATAAATTTTATTCTTATAATAATATAGAAAAGATTATGAAAGAGTGGTATGGTCCTAATTGCTTGAAAAAATGGAATGGTAAAGAATGGGAGGAAACATTACCAAAAGAAAAGCGTAAATGCAAACATACTAGAGATTTAAATTTAAAAGGAAGTAAAGCTGAAAAGTAACTTAGTAAATAAATGATTATAAATTAAAAAGAGAAGTACACTTAAAGAATAGTTGACTTCTTTTTTATTTTGATGTATCATGAATATATGAACAAATATTCATATACTCAACAGAAAGGAATATAATATAATGGAAAGTAAAGAATTATTAACTGATTTAGGGGAGTTTTTTAAAATATTTGCTGACCCAACCAGAATTAGAATACTAGAATTATTAACAGAAGAAGAGTGTTGTGTTAGTGAAATAGTAGAAAAATTAGATGTTAGTCAATCAGCGGTTTCACACCAATTACAGATGCTTAGATATTTTAATGTGGTTAAAACAGAAAAAAAAGGGCAAACTGTTAGATATAGTCTAGCAGATGATCATATTCGTATTATTTTAAAATATGGTCTTGAACATATTAAGGAGGAAAAGAATGAAAAAAATTAATGAAGATTTATTAAAAATTATTATAAGCACTGTTTTATTTATTATATCTTTTTTTATCAAAGATTATAAATTTTTATATTTCGCTATACTATTTGTCAGTTATGTAGTAATTTCTTACGAATTATATATTAATACTTACAAAAGTATTTTAGAAAAAGAATTTTTTAATGAAGATACACTCATGATACTTGCAACTATAGGAGCATTTTGCATTGGGGAATACGTAGAAGCCGTTTTAGTTATTTTACTATTCCAATTAGGAGAATATTTATCTGATGTAGCAAGTAGTCGTACCAAAGATAGTATTACTAATCTTATGGATTTAAGAAATGATACTATTCATTTATTAAAAAATGGAGTTAGCAAAACCGTTGCTACTTCAAAGGCTAAGTTAGGTGATATTTTTGAAGTTTTACCGGGTGAGATAGTTCCACTTGATGGTGTAGTAGAAGAGGGAACAAGTTCACTAGATACTTCAAGCTTAACAGGTGAATCAATTCCTAGAAAAATAGTAAAGGGCGACGTTATTTTAAGTGGTGTGGAAAATTTAACAGGTGTACTTAAAATTAAGGCTACATCTACTTATGAAACTAGTACAGCTAGTAAAATAATTGATTTAATGGAACATTCTAACGATAAGAAAACTAAAACGGAAAAATTTATTACTAAATTTTCACGAATATATACTCCTGTAGTAGTAATGCTAGCTGTTTTAATAGCTGTTATCCCAATATTCTTCAATGTAAACTTTAAAGACAGTTTATATCAAGCACTTGTATTTTTAGTTATGAGTTGTCCATGTGCCTTAGTTATATCAGTACCGCTTGGCTTTTTTCAAAGTATTGGTAGATGTAGTAAAGAAAAAATTCTTGTTAAAGGCAGCAATGAGTTAGATTCTCTTAGTAGTATTGAGGCAATTGCTTTTGATAAAACCGGAACTATTACGGAAGGAAAGTTTAAAGTTACTGATATTATTAGTAAAAACAAAAAAATTGATTTATTAAAAATTGCCGCACATTGTGAAGCATATAGTAATCATCCTATAGCTAAATCAATCATTGATAGTTATGATGGTGAAATAGATAAAGATAAAGTTAGTAATTATAAAGAAATTAGTGGTAAGGGTATAAGTTGTAAATATGATGGTGTTACATATTATTTAGGTAATCTATTATATATGAATGATAAACATATTGAAGTAGATGATATTGATACCTATGCAACTATTATTTATATAGCATCTAAGGATGAATATTTAGGTTATTTGGTTATTAGTGATGCTATTAAAAGAGGAGCTAAGAAGACTATTAGTAATCTAAAAAACTTAGGTATTAAAAGAATATTATTATTATCAGGTGATAATGAAAAAATAGTTAAATCAATTTCAAATAAAGTTGGTATTAATGAGTATTATGACTCACTTCTTCCTCAAGATAAAGTTGAAAAAGTAGAAGAACTCACTAAGGAATATGTAGTTGCTTTTGTTGGTGATGGTATGAATGATGCACCAGTAATAAAAAGAGCTGATATTGGTATTTCAATGGGTGGTATTGGAAGTGACGTAGCTATTGAAGCTAGTGATGTTGTACTTATGAAAGATGAGATAGAAGCAATACCTAAAGCTATTAAGATTTCCAAGTTAACAAAAAGGGTAGTCAAATATAATATCTTTTTAGCCATTTCTGTTAAAGCTATAGTACTTTTATTAGCACTATTAGGTTTTTCATCTATTTGGATGGCAATTGTTGCTGATGTTGGAGTAACCTTAATTTCAGTACTAAATACATTTATAATTCAAAAACATGGTATATAAAAAAGAACTTTCAAAGTTCTTTTTTGTTTACTTACATGTATAACCATCTAATTCATTTTTCTTGAATTCATCGATAGTAACATGTGTTTCATTTGTGTTAATGATAAATGTTGAATTATCATCTTCACCAGCTATTTCTTTTAACTTGTCAACATCTAGATTTTTATAATCTATTGACATAGTTTGTTTAACCTTATTATTTCCTTCTTTAGAAATAGAATAGCTGATACCTCCGATTTTATTGAATTCATCACTAAAACTTTGCATGAATCCAACCATCATGTCAGTATAACTTTCATCAACTTCCATAATAGTAGTTGCATCTACTTTAGTTACATAGTTATCTTTACCATAACTGATATTCATAGTTTCTTCAGTTTTATGTCCATCTTCTTCAATTTCAGTTTTTGTACAAGTCATAACTTTATTTGATGAATTAGAACATCCTGTAAGACCAACTACTGTAAAAAGTATCATTAGACTTAATAACATCTTCTTTTTCATACTCTCACCTCCTTATATATCTTAAAAGTATAAAAATACTTTTAATTCACTTACTTTCCACCATAATTTTTTTCAGCCTGATTAATTAGAAAATCTTGTAAATTATTAATAGAAGTCAATTGACTTTTAGCTTCAGGACTTAAACTATCTATCAGTTTATCCCTATCTTCTTTAGTAGTAGTTGATATAAAATTTGCATAACTACTTATTAATAATTCTCTTATATGTGAAAATTGTGAAATTGTTTGATATGCAACAGATGTCCCTTTATTATTAACAATACCCATTATAAAAGCTATAGCATCATTCTCTGTAACGAGGGGCATATTAACGTTACTAAAATACCTTTTATCACTAGAATTATAAATTATAATAGTTCCCTTTACAAGTTCAGCACATATACTATCTACATTCAATTTCATCATGTTACTTCTGGCATTATTAGTATTAGTGAATGCTGAGTAATTATTATTATCTACTATTTGATTTAAACCAACATTTATTTGTTTTTGTTTCATTTTTTGAAATAATATTGGATTGGTTGGTTTATATAATTTTTGAACTGTATCAGTAACACTAATATCGATAATATCTGTTGCTGTTAATGGTTTTGGTGATGGTTGATTATAAGATATATCCTGATTGCTGTTTGCATATCTTTCATCTATTTTTAATAGTTTATTTACAGTTTCAATTCCTTTTACTAAATCTTCTTGAGAGTAACTACTTAAAATACTTCTTAAATTGTAATCTCTAGTAACTAAACTAGGATTTCTAGTTTTAATATAATTTTGAATATTAGCAACTGCTTGATTATATCCCTGTTTTTCAATCATTACTTCTATATATTGCTTGATTGGACCTAACTTTGGATGAGTTGAAAGTTCAATTGCATTTTTTTCATCATTTTCCATATTTACACTCCTATATCATAATTAAATTGTACTATTTAATTATCTAGTTGTCAAAAAATATAAAAAAACTGTATATTATTTTACATCTTTGGTATAATTTAATATAAGTAGGAGTGATAACATGCTAGATAGTAACGAAATAAAGTTAGAGAAGAAAGAACGAAAATTTCTTTATTTAGGGTTATTTTTCTTCTTAATAGGAATTATTTTCTTTATTTGGGCCTTCTTTATCTTTAGTAATACTAAGAATTATAATTTAACACTACATGATATTATTTCCAATGCTAATAACGAAGAAGGACAAATTATAAGCTTAACAGTAACACAAAAGCCATATGTATTTGCAGAATATGATACTAATGAGCGAAGTGATAAATATTATTTTTTAGCTGATGAAAAATATTTATATATTGGTTACCTAGATTATAGTACTTATCAAAAATTAAATACTGATAGTATTACCAGCAAAAACATTACTATAAAAGGAAAGACTAAAAAAATTCCAAATGATGTTGTTAATATAGCTATAGATGTTTACAACAAGCAGTTAGGTGAAAATTTTCTTACTACAGAGAACTATAAAAATTATATAGGCGAAGTTTGTATTGATACTGTTAGTAGTTTAGTTAATAATATTGTTGAAATAATTTTAGGATTAGTATTCATCATTATTTCAGTTACTTATTTCTTAATATATATAATCAGAAAAAACAGAGTTAAAAAAATTAAAAATAGTCCAATATGGAATAAAGTATCAAGTGAATTAAATAGTTCCAATACCATATGTTTTGATAAATATAAATTATATTTAACTGATAATTACATTGTAGATGGTTTAAAAGGAATCACCATTATTCCATACGATGATATTATTTGGATATATTTATATGAATACCGTTACAATGGAGTTGTATGTAATAGAAGAATAATAGTAGTTGAAAAAGCAGGAAAGAAAAAAGAAATTGCTGGCATATCTGGAATTCATAAAACTAGTGAAGATTACATAAATATTATTGAGACTATTCATAGTAAATGTAAAAATGCCTTAGTTGGCTTTAATAGTGAAAATAGTAAAAAAATAAAAGAAATACTAAAGAAAAATAAATAATGGAGGATTAATGTCTAAACAAGATTTAATTAAACATAAAAAAGGCGAAGTTATCAAAGAAGCTCAAATAGAAGGTGAACCAGTTAATACTGGCAAAAAGCTATTATTTACAGTAGTATTATTAGTTATACTTGTTATATGCTGTATAAAATTATTTAGTTAGAAGTTTGTAGTTATACAAGCTTTTTTCTTTATTTAAAATATATTATGTGATAAAATGTAAGAGGTGATTACTGTGTATAATCAAATATATCAAGAAAAAGAATTTTATGAAATTGCTGAACCAATTTTAAAAAATGAGGAATTTGAACGACGCAAAACATTCCTTCATCACAATGATTCAGTTTATGACCATTCAATAAAAGTTGCATTAACAGCATATAAAATGGCTAAGCACTTACAAAAACACTTTAAAGTTAATATAAAAAATGTAGTAATAAGTGCCTTGCTCCATGATTTTTATACAACTCCATGGCGAGAATATAAAAGTCCAATATTATGGAAAAAGCATGGCTTTGTTCATGGCAAGATTGCTTGCGAAAATGCTAATCAAATATTCCCTGATTTAATGAATAAAAGAATAGAAAATGCTATCAAAAGACATATGTTTCCATTAACTATCACCCCACCTAAGTATATAGAAGGATGGATAGTAACACTAGCTGATAAATATGTTTCTTTAGAAGTATTTAGTAATCCTAAAAGTTTACCTCGTTATATTGGTATAAATTTATCAAAAGAAAATATTACAGGTAAGTGTAAAAACCTATATAAAAAAACAGAACAGTTTATTTCACACATGTATTAAAATGGAGCAGTGATTTATGATAAAAAGCGATAAATTATTTAATGCAACCAACTCACTTATCATTGGAATTGGTTTACTACTAATAGGAATATTAATGATAGTTGGTAAAGACTGGTTATATATAAATTTTATTAATATATTCCTAATAGCTATTCTCTTTTTATCAATAAAGCAGTTTGTTAATTATTTTATTGGAAAAAAGAAAGATAAAAAAATGAATTTTACTAAATGTTTCCTTAACTTATTATTTTGTTTAACCATTTCTTTCTTTAAAAATATTCCACTAAGTATTTTACCAATTATATTTGGCATATATTTATTACTAAATTCAATTATTAAATTTATTAGTGGCTACATATTAGTGAAAAATAATGCTAATGGTAAATTAACTGAGTTTTTTACTGGTTTTGTCTATTTAATAATTAGTATTCCAATTATTTTTTCACCGCTACAAAATTTAAACAAAGTTTTGATTGTAATTGGAATTTATATTATTTTATTAGGTATTAATTATATAATTGATTTTATTTCTTTTATTATCCCCAAAAGAGTAAAAAACAAATTAAAAAGAAGGTTAAGAATTACTCTTCCTTCCATTATTGAAGCAGTAATTCCCTATGTAGTATTAAATGAAATTAACTATCAATTAAATAAAGAAACTTATGATAAATCTTTTGCATTTGAAGAGAAAAGTGAAGATGTTATACCGGACTTAGAAGTATTTGTTCATACTTCAAATCGTGGCTTCAATAGAATGGGACATGTAGACTTATACTATAATGGTAAAGTTATTTCTTATGGCAATTATGACGACAGTTCAATGAGATTTTTTGATATGATTGGAGATGGCGTTATTTTTACTACCAATAAAGAGAAGTATATTCCATTTTGTATTGAACACAGTAAAAAAACTCTATTTGTTTTTGGATTAAAGTTAACAGAAAAACAAAAATCTAATATCGATAAAGCTATAAATAAAATGTTTGATAATTTATATGAATGGAAGTCACCTTATGAAATGGCGTTAACCGAAAGAAAAAAAGTATCAAAGAATAAATTTACTGATTATGCCAGCAAATTAAATCAAGCAACCGGTGCTAAATTTTATAAATTTAAAAACGGTAAGTATAAGAACTACTTTGTAGTTGGAACCAACTGCTGTCGTCTAGCCGATAATATAATAGGAAAGAGCGGTAGTGATTTACTTAAAATGAATGGGGTTATCACACCAGGAGCTTACTACGAATATCTAAATAGAGAATTTCAAAAGAAAAACAGTATGGTAATTAGTAGAAAAATATATAACCAAGAAAATGTTGATAAGAAAAAAATTCAAGAAATAGTTAGAGGGTTTTCAAAATAAAAAAGACATTAATTTGTCTTTTTCTTTGCCCTTTTATAGTAAAAATAAGTAACACCAATAACGAAAACTATTATTAAAATGATTAATGTTATATTAGCATATTTATCAATTATCTCAACTATTTTAGACCAATTTTCACCCATGATGCTACCGAGTATAGTAAGCACTGTATTCCAAATAACTGTTCCCAAAGTAGTTAAAATTAAGAACTTAGGAAAAGGCATTTCACTCATACCAGCAGGAATGGAAATTAAGCTTCTAACAATAGGAATAAAACGACATATAAATACTGTTTTAGCTCCTTTAGTATCAAACCACTTATCAGCCATTTCGATATCTTTTTCTTTTAACCTTAATATCTTGCCAACTTTACCAGAAACAATTTTTATAAGTCTTTCCTTATTTAAAATTTTACCAATGAAATATAAAATAATTGCTCCTAAAACTGAACCAATAGTAGCTGATATAATTACACCCACAATAGTTAACTTAGTACTAGTAGTCATAAAACCACCAAAGCATAGAATAATTTCTGATGGAATAGGTGGAAAAACATTTTCAATCATGATAAGTAATAAAATTCCTAGATAACCAAACTGATTCATTATTGATATAATTACCTCTTGCATATAATCATAATCCTCCAACTATTATAATAAAACTCGAACTAACAATTATCTTTTAAAGTTCGAGTTTACTACTAATCTGGTGCCGAATGACATAGTCGAAATGTCCTCTGACCCTTACCAAGGGCCTGTTTTACCGCTAAACTAAATCGGCATATACATTCTTATTTTAATATAAATTATATTTGTTTTCAATACTAAAAATTAAAATATAAGACAAATCAACAGTTGTCTTTTTTTAGTATTCATATAATAAAGTAGAAAGGAAGGGATAAAATGTTAGATTGGAGTTTATTACAGAGTATTTTAATAGTGGCCATAGCTTGTAGTAGTATTACTGTAGCATTTATTCAAAAAACAAAAAAATTCTGTAAAAGTAGTCGTTGCGTTACACGTTATAGCTTAACAGTTAATCTTATAATAGGCTTTCTTTTTACTCAAACTTTTAGTAGTATTGATTATATTAAAAGTATTTGGGTTGGATTATTTAGTTTTATAGGTGCTGATACCATTTATAAAAATCTAGAGGGTAAACTTTCTTCTTATACAGAATTAAATTCTTTAAAACAATCGAGTAATACTAATAATAATGATGATACTAATCAAACTGATATAGTAGGTGAAATTGATTATGAATAAGAACTATATGACATATCCAATGAAATATATGCGAGTTACTTGTAGATATGATCAAGGTAGCCATAAAAATCATTCATACAACATAACTGATGGCAAAGTAGATTATCCAATTGATGATGGTGGTAAAGATACAGGTAAAGATCCAATATATTGTCCATGTGATGAAATGAGGGTAACTCGTATTATGGGTGTTGGTACAACAATGACAACTAATACTGTTTGGCTTGTTTCTACAACTTCTGTAGTTACCCCAACTTTTACTGATATAGCCTATATGTCTCTTACTCATCCCAATGATGATGATATTAAAAACATAAAAGTAGGAGATATTTACAAAAGAGGAGATATCATATGCCATGAAGGTAATGATGGTGCTACCGCTAATCATGTTCATCTAACTTGTGGTAGAGGTTATTCTGATAATTTGGAACAAAATGCTAATGGTTCCTGGGTAATTAAAGGTGATAGTAAAAAACCAGAAGATGTCTTTTTCATAGACCGTAATTTTACCCAAGAATTATGGGGAGGATATTTAATTTGGAAAGATTTGCCTTCCAGTAATAACGTTGGTACACCAGTAACTAGAGATGAAAATAAAACCCAAGTAGAAGTATTAGTAGACAATTTAAACGCTAGAGAAAATCCCACAACTCAGTCAAACAGTTATGGTTATATAAATAAAGGTATATATGATATTATAGATGAAAAACAAGAAGCTGATTATCTTTGGGTAAAAGTAGAAGAATATTGGATAGCTACCAAAGATGGTTGGACTAATTATTATCAAAAACAAAAAAACTGTTGTAATGAGTTAGAACAGTTAAAAAAAGAATATCCAAAGTTAATATTTACAGCTAAAAAATCAGGAAAATATATAATTTATTTAGAAAAAGATGCTAAACTTTATATAAAGTAGTTTCAAAAATAAAGTCTATACAAAAACTAAAATAAATGATAAACTATCTATAGAATAGAGGGGATATTATGAAACAAGAAAAAGTAGGACTTACAGCTATGAATTGGATTTCATCAATCGTAGGTATTATATTATTAAGTTCTTTTATTATTTTACCACCAATATTTAGAGTGGCTTTTAAAGAAACAGACACTAAAAAACCAGAAGAAGTAATCACTTATCCAACTTTGACAACGACCTGCTATAAGGATAATATTCAAACGGATACTTCAACTGATGTAGAAACTTATATATTTCAACATCAAAATAATAAAATAAAACGATATACTAAATCTACCATTAAAAGCTATATCGACCCTAACAATTATGAATTAGATAAGCAGAATTTTGGTCGTTTAGTAACAGCATATAGTGTTTTAAACGGTTATAATTATACCGTAACACCAAATGATGAACAACTATCATTAAATATTCAAGCTAATTATGATTTAGAAATATTTAAATCTACTATGATAACAATTCCTGGTGACAGCGAGCCAACTGAAGTATCATCAGCATACCTAATTGATAGTCTAGTAAATGATATAGAAGCTGAATTAACTACGAATGGTTACCTTTGTTCCCAAAATGACTAATAAATAGAAACAAATATAAAAACAAAATAGTAATATTAATAACTAAATAAATCCAGAAACTAAAAGAGTATATATTACTAATCAAAACTAATAAAATTCCAATTAGAGCTATAGTAATATGCTCTTTTTTTCTACCAATAACACTACTAATGATATCTTTAATAAAATGAGTTCCCATAATAATTATAAATAGATTATTTAAAATATTAATAAATGCTAGTAATACTTCAATTCTTTCTAAAACATTAAGAAATGATATTTTTTTATAAACAATCATATCGGCATTTTGATATATACTAGCTAGTTCAATTCCTAATACTGAAATAATCATAATAAATTCAATCAATGTAATTAAAATAAAAGCTACAATAAAAATATATATAATTTTTTTGTTTTTAAAATTACTTACTTCTTTTCTAGGAATAATTTGTATTAGAAATAGTGGAACTAAAGAAGATAAAAAATATATTAAAGAACTTGATGCCAAACTATTAACATTTGTTGTAAATAAGGGTTTAAGATTAGATAAATCTACATATTTAATCAAACCTATAAAACCAAACATCAAAAAGAAAATATATATGTAAAAAAATATTTCACTAAGTTTTGTGACAGTAGATAATCCCTTACTAGTAATATAGAGTATAGTACCAACTAAAGTAATAGTAATAATAAAAATACTAGTTTCTTTTACTATATAAAAATGAATAAAATTAATTAAATTATTTAAAGAATAAACAGTACTTATTAGTGTGATACTTAGAATTATTAAATATAATATTATTTTAATTATAGAAGGATATTTCTCTTTAATAGTAACCAGAATATTATCATTATTTTTTCTATTAATGTAAAATATAAAAAATTGAAATAATAATATTAGTACTCCACCCAACAATATACTAAATAAAGAATCATTTTTACTGATTTTAATCAGTATATAAAAACCACTATTCATAAAAAAAGATGTAAGCATAAAAAAAGTTAAAGTTGCATATTGAATAGACGTTATTTTATCATTTTTCATTAAAGTCTCCTTGTAAATAATTTTCTTTTTCTGTAGTATTAAAGATAATATTATAGGTTAGTTTAGGTAATAAATCGTATGTCTTTTTATAATAGTTGTAATCATTACGTCTAATTTTTTCACAAAGTTTTAAAATATCATAATCTTTATTCTGATATTTATATAGGAAAGCCAAAATATCATCTTTTAATACTTTCTTGAAATCATTGTCTTCCATAATAGTAGTTACTAATCTAAAAGTTATATTATTTTTTTTAGTAGTGATGATTGTTTGATTTTCTAATATATTATTATTTTTGATATAAGTTTTTGTTATCTCATTTTGTAATAGGTTAAAAATAATACTTTCTAATTCTGATAATTGTTCAAAGACATGATAGTTTTTAATTAATGTAAATCCGTTAATTACAACTTCATCATTAATAAATTGTATAGTAGGTAAATAAGTATTGTTATCAATTAATAATTCCTTCATCATACTTTCTAAATCTTGTTGTTTAGTGATACCTGTCTCTTTATGATTAGTCTTAATTAAATTATTTACATTCTTAGCCGGTATTTGTTTTTTCATAAAAGCATCTAAGTCAATATCTTTAAGTAAAACAACACTAAAATTATTTCGATATTCATTATTCTTTAAGAAATTATTAATAATATCTTTAAATTTATTATTGATTGCATCATCAGTTAGAATTAATAAATCAATATGTGATAAATAAAGTCTTTTAGGACTTTGTAAGTATATTTCATGAAAACATTCTTCCAAAGTATCTCCATTAGTTTGATAGGTAATAAATTTTTCCTCTATTTCATCATTTTCAAGAGAGCCATCAACTACATTCATAAATAAATAATACTTATTATCTACATAATCAATTCCCAAAGTATCAACAATATTAAGTTCATTTAATTCAGTATAAGAACTACATCCAGTAAATATAAAAATTAAGCTAAATAATAAAATAATTTTTTTCAATGTTATCGACCTCTAATTCTATTTTTGGTAGTAAGTAGTGGATTTCTTCTTTTTATTTTGTTATTACTATTAACTTTTAAAAAGGCATCCATCTGTTCTGATTTAATAAATGGTGAGAATGGTGCTAAGTATGGTTTACCAAATGAAGTAATACTTGCTAATTTTGTTATTAATAATATCAATCCCAAATATATACCATAAATACCCAAAGAAGCTGCTAATATCATTAAAAATATTCGCCAAAATCTAATAGCTGAAGTAAGCTCTATTGAAGTAAAAACTAAACCCGAAATAGCACTGATTGCAACAACTATAATCATAATAGGTGATATTATACCAGCTTGAACTGCAGCATCTCCTAATACTAAACCACCCAATATTGATACAGCTGTTCCCATAGTTGATGCCATTCTCATATCGCTTTCTCGTAATATTTCAAATGATACTGTCATAATAATTCCTTCTACCAACGCCGGAAAAGGAACTGACTGCCGTTGAGCCAAAAAATTAAGAAGCAAATCAGTTGTGACAGAATCATGATTGTGTGTAGTAATAGCAATATAATAAGCTGGAATAAATATCGAAATCAAAAAAGCTAATAAGCGAATAATTCTAATAAATGAAATATTAATATTTTTTTGATAATAATCGTCAGGTGTATGAAATAAATCAATAAAAAAACATGGCATAATTAAAACATAGGGACTATTATCAACAATAATACAGCATTTTCCTTCAAGTAATGCCATACAAACAACATCAGGTCTTTCAGTTGTTATTATAGTAGGAAAAATACTATTTTTATTTACCAAATATCTTTTTAAATAACCACTATCAATAATACCATCTATATTTATATTTTCTAGTTTTGCTATTACTTTCTTAATTAAATCATCTTCAACAATATTTTGCATATAACAGATGCCAACTTTAGTTTTAGTCTGCTTACCAATAGTTAAATCATCAATCCATAAAGATTCGTTTTTAATACGTTTTCTAATTAATCCCAAGTTCTTATTAAAATTTTCTGTAAAACTATCCTTAGGACCCCTTACTGATAATTCACTATTAATAGTATTAATACCACGATCTAATTTTGCTTTTGTTTCTAAAGCAAATACTTCGTCATCATTTATATAAATAATAGTATAACCATTAAAGATTTTAGATAATAAATCATTATAGTCTTTTATCTGTGTTCTATTATGACCAGGAATATTATTGTATAAATAATTAAATAAATTGTTATCATTTTCTAGTAGGTTACTTTCTGTTATGTAACTTATATTTTTTAATATTATTTTACTAATATCATCTCCACTTGCTAACACTTCTGAATAAATAATAGTAATATTTTGATTGTTAATGCTTATTTGTTTATAAATAATATCATTAGCATTATTAGTATCTTTTTTAAGTTTATCTATCATGGAATACCTCCGTTTTTATTATGGGATAAATTTTAAAAGAAAATACCACTTCTTTATTCTTTTAGTTATTGAAAACATATTAAAATAAATGTATACTTATGATAGAAGATAATAGGTGATAAAATGAATAAAAGAGGTTTTACATTAATTGAATTGTTAGGAGT
>CAKPDJ010000003.1 GCA_934148875.1 uncultured Bacilli bacterium | reverse complement strand
AGTTATGAAGAAGACCAAAGATTAATTCAAAATACAGAAAAGAAGATAGCCTATAAAGATGGACTTGAGCAAGGAATAGGACAAGGTATTGCACAACAAAAATCAGAAATAGCTAAGAATATGTTGAAAGAAAATATGGATATTTCTATTATTTCCCGTATAACTGGACTTGATGTTGATACTCTAAAAAAATTATCATTAGAAATAAAATAATTTAACAAAAAGCATCGTATTTGTTGAGATACGCTGCTTTTTGTTTTATACTTAATATAGGAGGGTTTTGATATGAAAGGAATAATATTAGCAGGAGGGTCTGGAACTAGACTTTATCCAATAACTGAGGGAATTAGTAAACAATTAATCCCAATATATGACAAGCCAATGATTTATTATCCACTATCAACATTAATGTTAGCTGGAATAAAGGATATACTTTTAATAACAACTGAGCAGGATCAACCGGGTTTTAAAAGATTATTTGGAACAGGAAAACAACTTGGTTTAAATATTGAGTATATTGTTCAACCGTCACCCGATGGACTTGCCCAAGCATTTACTTTAGGAAAAGATTTTATTGGAAATGATACATGTGCCATGGTGTTGGGTGATAACATCTTCTTTGGAGAAGGTTTGGTAGAAAAATTAAAAAATGCTAGAATCAGTGCTGAAAATGGTTATGCAACAATATTTGGTTACCAAGTAAAAGATCCAGAAAGATTTGGAATTATGGAAATAGATGAAAAGCATAATGTCGTTTCCGTAGAAGAAAAACCAGAAAAGCCAAAAAGTGATTTTGCTATAACTGGACTATATTTCTATGATAATAGAGTAGCAGATAAGGCTTTTAAAATAGAAAAATCAGCTCGTGGAGAATATGAAATAACTGATTTAAACAGAATGTATTTAGAGGAAGGAAAATTAAAGGCCGAACTTTTAGGTGGAGGATATGCTTGGTTTGATACGGGATTAACAGATAGTTTATTAGATGCCAGCAATACCATAAAAACATTACAGAATTTAAGAGCTTCCATCATAAGCTGTCCAGAACAAATAGCTTACAAAAATGGTTGGATAACAGATGAAGAATTATTGACTAGAGCAGAATTAATGAAAAAGAATGATTATGGAAAATATTTAATGAAAACATATGAAAAAAGTAAAAAATAATAGCAATAAAACTTAGGAGGAAAAAATGAAAAAAATAGAAACTAAATTAAAA
Source organism: uncultured Bacilli bacterium (assembly GCA_934148875.1). Lineage (GTDB taxonomy): Bacteria > Bacillota_I > Bacilli_A > RF39 > UBA660 > Alloscybalousia. The sequence goes on along the minus strand of CAKPDJ010000003.1, from coordinate 53,024 downwards.
GATTGTTATATTATTGAACCAGATAAATTTGGAGATGAAAGAGGATATTACTCTCCATTTTTTATAGAAGAAAAAAATAACCAAGAAGGTCTAACTTTAAAAGGTATAGTTCAGGGAGCAAGAAGCTTAAGTGGAAAGGGAATAGTAAGAGGATTACACTTTCAAGAAGATCCATTATGTCAAGCAAAGCTAGTTGAATGTTTATCTGGTGGAGTATTAGATGTCGTTGTAGATTTAAGAAAAGATTCTCCAAGTTATAAGAAATGGATAAGTGTAGAGCTAACTCCTGAAAATGGTAGACAGTTATATGTACCACGTGGTTTTGCACACGGGTTTGTAAGTTTTAAGGATAATACTTTATTTCAATATTTAGTTGATAGTGATTATAAACCTAGTCATGAAAATGGTTTTGCCTGGGATGATCCTGAAATTAATATAGATTGGCAATTCGAAAAATATGGAATAACCGAACCTATTTTAAGTGATAAGGATAAAGTAAGAAAGAAAATGTCAGAGATTAATCCTAATTTTTATATGCATAAGAGGTATTTAGTAACAGGTTGTAAAGGACAACTTGGATATGATATTGTAAGGGAACTTAATAAAAGAGGTATATATGATATTTTAGCTCTAGATGTTGATGATATGGATATAACTAACAAAAGAATTGTTGATAAAATTATTAGTGAATATGAGCCTGAGTATGTTTTTCATTGTGCTGCCTATACAGCAGTAGATAAAGCAGAGGAAAGTGAAGAACTTGCTTATAAAATAAATGTTGAGGGAACTAAGAATATCTCTGAAGCTTGTAGAAAAGTTGGAGCAAAACTTATTTATGTATCTACCGATTATGTTTTTGATGGTAAATTAGAAAAAACTGCTTCTTATAAACCAGAAGATAAAGTTAATCCGTTAAGTGTTTATGGTAAAACAAAATATTTAGGTGAACTAGCAGCTTTAGAAAATCCAAAAACGTTTGTAGTAAGAACAGCATGGGTATTTGGAATAAATGGAAATAATTTTGTTAAAACAATGTTAAAGTTATCTGAAACTCATAATAATTTAAATGTAGTTAGTGATCAAATAGGTTCACCTACTTATACAGTTGATTTAGCACGATTGCTGGTTGATATGAGCAAAACAGATAAATATGGTATTTATCATGCTACTAATAGTGGTTATACATCATGGGCTGAATTTGCATCTTACATTTTAAAAGATACAAATACAAAAGTAAATTATGTTACAACAGAAGAATACTATAAGCCACAATATGAAAAGGCTAAGCAAGAAGGAAAAATATTAAATATTGCAGAAAGGCCATTAGTATCTAAATTAGATAAAAGTAAATTAACAGAAAATGGTTTTAAAGAATTACAAGATTGGCATGATGCAGTTGATGAATATAAAAAAGAACTAGAAAATTAAATAGCATTTTGTACGTTTATTAAAATAATTATGGATAAAACCATAATTATTTTTTTGTTTATAACAAACCAATTGTATTTTTATAAAATTAACTATAGGAAAAAAGTATTATATTATTTGTAATATAACACTTTTTAAGTTATAATTAAAAGAGACGAAATATAAAATAGGAGGAAAAAATGAAGTTTTTCGAAAGTGTAAAAAATAACAGAAAATTAATAATTCAATTGGGAAAAAACGAATTCAAAAATAAATTTGCAAATACAAGTCTAGGGGCAATATGGGGCTTTGTAAATCCATTTGTTTTTATGATTACATATGTTATTGTATTTCAATATATATTAAAAATAGGAAGTTCGGGTGATTTACCATATATTGTATGGTTCTTACCAGGAATGGCAATGTGGATGTTTATAAATGAAAGTATTTTATCAGGCAGTTCTTCAATAAGAAATTATAGTTATTTAGTAAAAAAAGTAGTATTCCCTGTTGAAATAATTCCAGTGATTTCACTTTGTAGTTCTAGTATTATTGGATTATTTTTGATTATAATTTCAACTATTGTATGCTGCATATATGGCTTTATACCAAATTTTATTTTATTAATATATATTTTAATTGCAGCTTACTCTTTAATATTATCAATTAATAGATTCACATCAACGATATGCACAATAATCCCAGATTTTTCTCAATTGTTAAGTGTAGTAATGCAATTATTTTTCTGGTTTACACCAATTGTTTGGAATTTAGACATGTTAGAGGGTAATGAAATATTATTAAATATAATGAATTGTTTTCCATTTACATATCTAGTTAATTGTATCAGAAATGTGTTTACTGGAAATGATGTCATTTTAGGGACAAATTTAATTCCAACAATTGTATTTTGGAGTTTCACAATAATAATTTATGTATGGGGAAATGCTGTATTTAATAAAAATCGTAAAGACTTTGCAGATGTACTATAGAGGTGTATATGACAAATAAAGTAATAGAAATAAAACAATTAAATAAAGAATATAAAATGTTTGATAGTAAAAAGGATAAGATGTTAGAAACAGTTTTCTTTAGAAAAGAAAAACACAAAACATTTAAAGCACTAGAAAATATTGATTTAGAAATAAATGAAGGAGAAGTCTTAGGAATCCTTGGCAAAAATGGCGCAGGAAAAAGCACATTACTTAAAATAATAACAGGTGTAGTAACAGCAACAAGTGGCGACATAATGGTTAAAGGTAAAATAAGTTCATTACTAGAATTAGGAGCAGCATTTAATTTAGATTTAACAGGAATAGAAAATATATACCAACATGGACAAGTCATGGGTTTAACGAATGAAGAAATAAAAGCAAGAGAAAAAGATATAATAGATTTTGCAGATATTGGTGATCATTTATACCAACCAGTAAAAACATATTCATCAGGAATGTTTGCTAGATTAGCATTTGCGTGTGCTATAAATGTAGATCCAGATATACTTATAGTTGATGAAGTGTTATCAGTAGGTGATATTGCTTTTCAGTTAAAGTGCTTCAAAAGATTTGAAGAGTTTAAGAAAAAAGGGAAGACTATAATTTTTGTATCACATAATATTAGTGATATTTTGGCAAATTGCACTAGGACAATAGTATTAGAAAATGGTACAAAAATATTTGACGGTTCAACAAAGGATGGTGTTGACTTTTACAAAAAAAGAATGGCTGAAAGTGTAGAAAAAAAATCAACAAAAATCGATAAAATAAGTTCAAGTAATAAGAATAATAAAAAGGAAAAGCTTTATCAAAAAGAAATAGAATTAAATCCAAATATGGATAGATATGGAAATAAAAAAATTGAAATAGTTGATTTTTGTATTTTTAATGAAGAAAATAAAATATCCAATATTATTGATAATAATGAAGAAGTAACAGTTTATATAAAATTAAGGTCAGATATAGATGCTGAAAACGTAATGGTAACTTTTTCAATTAAGGATTTTAATGGAATAGAATATTGCGGAATTTCTGAATATATCGACTTTAAAAGTGGCCAGATAGTAGAAATAAGCTACAAACAAAAAATTCCACTAAAACCAGAAAGATATACATTATCGCTTGGATGTGGTAAAATTCAAAAAAATGGTGAAGTAGAAATATTTGACAGAATGTATGATTGTATTTTATTTCAAATAACTTCTGATGAAGGATTATTAGGATTATTTAAACTTAATTCAAAAATAGAAAAAAATATAATTAATAAATAATGAGGAACTTATGAAATATAGAAAAATTTACTTATTAAATCAAAAAATTTTAAATCTTCAAAATAAGATAACTACATTTTATTACAAATTGAGATATTTTTTTGTATTTGAAAAAGTAGGTAAAAATGTGGTAATCAAAAAAAGGTTCCGTATTAATCCAATGCTAGGATATAATAACAACCTATTAAAAATTAATTTAGGAAAGCATGTTAACTTTGAGCCAAATATTACCATACAAGGGTCAGGAAATTTGAAGATAGGCGATTGGGTTTCCATAGGTGAACAGACAATTATAGGATGCAGTTCGGAAATAGATATAGGCTTTGCCACAATTATTGCAAGCAATGTTTCGATAAGAGATACAGATCATAAATACGACGATTTAAGTCAAACGATTAGTTCTCAAGGAATAACAACAGAGAAAGTCACTATTGGTGAAGATGTATGGATAGGTGCAAATGCAATAATAACAAAAGGAGTCACCATTGGTGATGGATCAATTATAGCAGCTGGTGCTGTAGTAACAAAAGATGTTCCACCATATAGTATTTATGGCGGTGTACCAGCAAAATTAATCAAAAAAAGAAAGAAGGATGATGAAAAGTGTCAGCCAAAATAAATTATAAATATTATGAGGGAAAAGATGTATACAATGATGGTGATATTGAGCAAGATTTAATTAACAAATTTAAGAAAAATAGAAATTATTCACCAAAAGAGTATCAAGATTTAGCTTATTTTTATTTATTAACTCCAATAAGACAAAATATCTTAAATTGGTATCCATTTAATGAAAATTCAAATATATTAGAAATAGGAGCTGGTGCTGGAACAATAACAGGCATGCTTTGTGATAAAGCAAAATCTGTTACAGTAGTAGAAGCATCAAAAAGAAGAGCTGAATTAATATATGAAAGACATAACAATAGAAATAATTTAGAGATAATGGTTGGTAATTTTAATTCTATACCATTCAAAAAAAAGTATGACTATATTGTTATGATTGGAGTATTAGAATATGGAAAAATATTTTCAACAGGGGATAATCCTTACAAAACATTTCTAGAAACAATAGCAAGCCATCTAAATAAAAATGGAAAACTTTTAGTTGCTATAGAAAATAGAAATGGCTTGAAATATTGGTGTGGAGCTAGTGAAGACCATTTATCATTACCATATGTTGGAATAATGGGTTACGATAACTATAAAGTCAAGACATTCGGTAAAAAAGAATTATCAGACCTATTAGAGAGTTCAGGTTTTAAATACCAAAGGTATTATTATCCTTTTCCAGATTATAAATTACCATACTCAATATATACTGATGAATATATTCCATCAAGTTTTACAGTTAAACATGATTTAATATTCAACCACGATGATTACGGATATTTTCTTGATCCAACCAAAGCGGTTGATTGTATTTTAGATAATAATTTATTAGGTGAGTTTTCAAATTCATTTTTAGTTGAAGCATCTGTTGATTCAGAAATAAAAAAGATCGTTGATTTTGCCAAATTAAATACAAATAGAAATGAAGAATATGCAACTATAACTAAAATATGTGAAGATAAAGTAATAAAAGAGGCAGTATCGCAAAAAGGAAAAGAGCATTTGCTAAATATTCAAAAAGTTCATGAAAAAATGGAAGCTATTGGAATTAATTGTGCACATGTTGAAATAAAAAATGGAAAACTTGAAATGAATTATTATAAATATGATACAGTAACAAGTTTAATTGAAAAGTATGCTAAAAAGGCAATGAAAAAAGAAATTAATTGTTTAATTGATAATGTTTTTACATATATTGAAAAAAATCTTACAGATATAAAGAAAATAGATGAAGTGAATAACAGTATTTTTAATTTTTCATTCTATAAAAATGAAGTCAAATTTTTAAAAATAGGATTAATAGATTTAAATTTTTCAAATATATTTGTAAACAATAATGAATTTATTTTATTTGATCAAGAATGGTATACTGATGAATTGTTATCATTTGATTATGCTAAATATTTCTCAATAAAAATTTTATATGAACAACTTCCACAAATGGAACAGATTATTCCTAGAATAGAAATGTTTGATAAATATGAAATTTCATCTGAAATGATGAATGAATTTGATAAAGCCAGTGAAAAATACTTTTTTGACATTAATAACATATTCGATTATAAAAATTATAAAACATTACTTGATAGAAAAACAGTAAATTTAAAACAGGAAGAACAGTACAAAACAATAGAAAATTTAAAAGCTGAAAAGGAACATGCTATAGAAGAATTAAATAAGGAAAATGAGCAAAATAAACTAACAATTGAAGCTTTAAATGACAAAATTAAAAAATTAGAGGATTCAAAAAATACACGATTAACAAACATAATAAAAGGAATAAAAAGAAAAATAATGTTTTGGAAGTGATAAAATGAATTATTATATTGAAAAGGCAGAAATAAAAGGAAAAATATTGTATTTAGAAGGATGGGTATCAAACACCAATGCCTTTATTGAAATAAAAGATGGAAAGAAAATAAAAAAATATAAATTAAATATTTTTAGAAAAGACTTATGCGATTATTTTGGAAAGGCAAATTCAAATTATGGATTTAAATACGAAATACCAATTTCAAAATCAAAAGTCAAAATAAGAATTATTGAAGAAGATAATATACTATATGATAACAATGTAAATAATGGTATACTTAATAAAATTAAACTCAAAATCAAAAAAATATTTAGTTTATGCCTAAAATCATTAAAGATAATTATAAAAAATCCCCAAATATTATTTTCAAGAAAATTATTAAAAAAATATATAGGTGTATTTAAAAAAAAATATAATGATAATAACACTGATAAAACATTAAATCCGTTTGATCAAAGAGAGTATATTGAATGGATTATGGAAAATGAAATTAAAAGCCCTAAAAGTCAAAAAAAGTTAACATATAATCCATTAATTTCATTTATCATTCCAGTATATAACCCTAAAATTGAGGAGTTTAAAGAATGTATTAAATCAATAAAAAATCAAACATATAAGAATTATGAAGTATGTATAGTAGATGATTGCTCAACAAATAATGAAATAATTGAATACTTAAAATTTCTTGAAACGAATGACAAAAGTATTAAAGTAAAATATCATAAACAAAATCAACACATTTCAAAGACATCTAATGATGCTCTTAAAATGTGTAGTGGAGAGTTTATAGCTTTAATTGATAATGATGATACAATATCAAATATTGCTTTGGAAGAATGTATTAAAGTGCTAAATAATGATAAAAGCATCGATTTTATATATAGTGATTTTGATAAGCTTGATAAAAATGGATTGAGATGTAATCCATACTTTAAACCAGATTATTCTCCTGATACCTTGTTAAGTTTTAATTATTTAAGTCATTTCAATTTAATAAGGAAGAGTATTATTAATGAGGTTGGCGGCTTTGATGAAAATTTAGTAGGGGCACAAGATTATGATTTATATTTAAAAATATCAGAAATAACAAATAAAATATATCATATTCCAAAAATACTTTATCATTGGAGAATGTCAGAAAATTCAACTTCAGGGAAAAAAGCCCAAAAAAATTATGCATTTGATAATGGCAAAAAGGCCATTGAGCAAGCTTTAAAAAGAAGAAAAATACAGGCAATAGTAGAGACTAAAAAAGATAGTTCATTTTATACAGTAAAGTATTTAGTAAAAAAAGAACCTAAAATATCTATTATTATTCCAACTAGGGATTATGCGGATATATTAAAAAAGTGTATTGATTCAATACTAGAAAAAACAAAATATCGAAATTACGAAATAATAATTGTCGATAATGGAAGTAAAGAAAAGTCAACAATTGATTTATTTAAAAAATATTTAAAAGACAACAAAAATATTAGAATTATTGAAAAAAACTGTGAATTTAACTATTCATATTTAAATAATGAAGCAGTAAAAAGCTGTAATGGCGAATATATAGTATTATTAAATAATGATACTGAAGTTATAACACCAGAATGGTTGGAAATAATGGTTGGTTATGCAATGCAACCGCACATTGGCACAGTAGGCGTAAAACTACTATATCCTGATAATACTATTCAACATGGTGGAGTTGTTTTAGGACTAGGTGGTGTTGCATCACATTCATTTATTGGGGAACCAAGGAACTACAAGGCCTTTAATGGCTTATTAGAAGTTCCAACGAATTATGCTGCGGTAACTGCAGCTTGCTTAATGATAGAAAAAAGAAAATTTTTAGAAATAAAAGGGTTGGATGAAAAATTAAAAGTGGCATATAATGATGTAGATTTAAACATTAGATTATTAGAAAAAGGATATTATAATATTTTTTTACCACAGGTTGAACTATATCATCACGAATCAAAGAGTAGAGGTTTAGATACAACAGGAGAAAAATATGAAAGATTTCTAAAAGAAAGTAATTTTATGTATGAAAAATGGAATAATTATATAAAAAAAGATCCATTTTACAATGAAAATTATAGTTTAACATCAGCATTTAGATTAGAAAAAAGTAGGAGTAAGCAAAATGAAAAATAATATGAATTTAGCAGTAGTTGTACTTAATTATAATGATCCAGATAATACAAACAGGTATATAAAAGAAATAGAAAACTATAAATGTATAGACAAAATTGTTGTTATTGATAATAAATCACCAGATAATTCATACGAGCAATTAAAGAAATTATCTTCAAACAAGGTTGATGTGATAATTAGTCAGGAAAACAAGGGCTATGCATATGGAAACAACTTTGCAATAAAATATTTAAATGAAAAATATGGTGAATTTAAATATATAGCTATTTCAAATCCAGACGTTGAAGTATCAGAAGATGCATACAATCAATGTTTAAAATTTCTAAAAGCACATGACGATGTAGCAATAGCTGCCCCAAGAATGTACGATATAAATGATAACCCTCATCAATTATCTGGATGGAAATTAAGATCACTTAAAGGTGACATTATGGATTCTTCGCCAGCATTAACTACGATCTTTCAGAAACCACATATTGAAAGATATGATGAATTATACCTTAGCAGGGATGTCGCTTATGTTGACTGTGTTGCAGGTTCATTCTTTATTATTAGACATTCTGCATTTAAAGAAGTTGGGTATTTTGATGAAAATACATTTCTTTATTTTGAAGAGGATATACTTGGAAATAAGCTAAAATCAAAAAAATATAAAAATGTAGTTTTAAATACCTGCAAATTTAAACATTTTGAATCAGTAACAATAGATAAAAATATGAATTATATGAGAAAGTTTAAAAATCTTCAAAAAAGTAAGATGTATTATCATAAAACATATAATTTTAGGTGTAATAAATTTTATAATAAATGGAAATTAATAGCATTGTATTTAATCACAGTCCTTAGACCAGTTGAGGATAAGTTAAAAATTAACAAATTAGTTACAAAGATTAAATATTTTACATTCAAAGGATTAAAAAATAAAATTAAGAAACCATTTATAAAACTAAAATCAATCAATAAAGATAATTTGAAAATAAAATTGGTAAAATTGTTTATTATGATAATACAAACAATTTTATTACCATTAACTATCATTCAAAGGAAACTGAGAAGAAAGCCAAAAGTATTATATTTTTCATTAGTAACATGGAAATGGATAAAACAAAGACCACATTTTGTTCCCTTAGAAATATCAAATTCAAATAAATTTAAAGTTGATTATAGATATCAGACATTATATGACAAGTACATGCCAAAAGATTCTAATAACTATGTTAAAAATGATGTAGAATTAAACAAAAATTTTAGAATCATTCCATTCAAAATATTACCAGCAAATACGCCAAAAAATATTAGAAAAAATACAATAAGATCCATTTTAAGAACTTCATTCTGGAACTATGACAAAATAATAATAACTCAACCTAATCAAATGGACTTCTTCTTTATGAAGATAAATAAACTTAAAAAAGTTGAATTCTATTATGAAGCAATGGATAACTATGAAGCTTGGGAACCAAATAAAGCTGGATATCTTGAGAAGCAGGAAAAACTAATTAGAAATTCTAAACATCTAATTGTAAGTGCTGAAAAATTAAAAGAGAAATTTATGAATATGTATAATCTTGATGAAAGTTTTTGTACAGTAATTAGAAATGGATATGATAAAAACACATTTAAAAACTGGAAAAAAGAAAAAACAGAATTTAATCATCCATGTGTAACTTATATTGGAACAATCGATGATTGGTTTGATTTTGATAATGTAGTATCATATGCCAGAAAACATAAAGAAGTGTTCTTTAATATAATAGGTCCGATTAATCCAAATGTTAAAAATAGAATTGAGAAAATAAAGGAAAAAAATATAATATTTCCTGGTCCTATTGAACACCATTTAGTTCCACAATATATCAATGATTCTGATGTTATGATGATGCCATTTTTACTTAATGACGTTATTGAATTTGTTGATCCAGTAAAGATTTATGAATATTTATATATGAAAAAACCAATAGTAACAAGTTATTGGAATGAATTGGATCAATTTAAAGGATTAGTTAATTTCTATAACAAAGATAATTTTGAATCTGTTTTGAACAAAGCATTAGAATCAAAATTCAAAGAAACCGATAAGTACAAAAAAATAATACATGATTCATCATGGGATAATAGATTAAAAGATTATATTAAAATATTGGAGGAAAAATAAAATGGAAAAAATTAAAGTAATGAGTATTTTTGGTACAAGACCAGAAGCAATAAAAATGGCACCTTTAGTAAAGGAATTAGAAAAAAGAAAAGAAATAGAATCTATTGTATGTGTAACTGCACAGCATCGTCAAATGCTTGATCAGGTTTTAGAAACTTTTCAAATTACACCAAAATATGATTTAAATATTATGAAACCAGGACAAACTTTGAGTGGAATTACTTCTAATGTTTTACTAGGACTAGAAGAAATAATGAAGCAGGAAAAACCTGATATTGTTTTAGTTCACGGTGATACATCGACAACATTCGCAGCCGGGCTAGCAGCCTTTTATAACCAAATTAAAATAGGACATGTTGAAGCAGGCTTAAGAACATGGGACAAATATTCTCCATTTCCTGAAGAAATGAATAGACAGATGGTTGACTGTATGGCAGATTTCTATTTTGCACCAACTGAGATGAGTAAAAATAACCTTCTTAAAGAAGGAAAAGATATAGATAAAATCTATGTTACAGGAAATACAGCAATTGATGCAATGAAAACTACAGTAAAAAGTGATTACAAAAATGAAATATTTGATTGGGTTGGAAATGATAGAATGATACTTTTAACCTCTCATAGAAGAGAAAATCTAGGTGACCCAATGTATAATATTTTTAGAGCTGTAAAAAGAATTGTAGATGAATTTGAAGATGTTAAAGTTGTTTTTCCAATTCATTTAAATCCAAAAGTTAGAGAAATAGCTAATGAAGTATTAGGAAATTGCGACAGGATTAGAATGATTGAACCACTAGAAGTATTTGATTTTCATAATTTTCAAAATAAATCTTATGTAATTCTTAGTGATAGTGGTGGAATTCAAGAAGAAGCGCCATCACTTGGAAAGCCAGTTTTAGTACTAAGAGATACAACAGAAAGACCTGAAGGAATAGAAGCGGGCACATTAAAATTAGCCGGAACAGATGAAGAAACAATATATCAATTAACACGTGAACTATTAACAAATAAAGCTGAATATGAAAGAATGAGTCATGCTTCAAATCCCTATGGAGATGGACATACTAGTGAAAGAATTGCCGACATTATAATAAAAAATATAGAGGCTAAAAAATAATAATTAGATTATTACAATAAGTAGGTGTATCATGAAAAAACGAAATCTTTTAGGAATAATACTATTAATAATATTATTAGTAGTTCAAATTAATAATATATATAAAAAATCATATTCTGGTTACATGTTTAATCCAAATTATAAGGTGGAAAAGGTTAATATAGACTATGTGGTTCTAGCACATAATTTATCTACTATAAATAAAATAATACCTAACAACAAAGATACTGTAATGAGTATAATGTTTGCTAATGAAGAAAATAAGTATGATATTTGTCTTCAATATTATTTTAACACAAGAATTTTTTATCCAATAAAAATGCCAAAATATCATAGATGTATGCAATTATCTAATTATACAGATGAGCATTTTCTTAATAGTATTATAGAAAATAAAAATGATTATATAGTAATCGTAGGTAAAAATAGTAGCATATTAAATATAACTACTTTAAAAGATATTTCTATATATAGAGTTACAAAAGAAAAAACATTAGAATTAGTTGCTGATTATAATAACGATCTTTATGATCTTAGGGAAAACTCAAGTAAATATAATGATAATAATTATAATGAAGTAATGAATTATATAAAAAATTATATAGATAGTTATAGTTATTTATATGGTAATGCAGCATATGAATATTTATATGGTTATGCAAATAAATTAATTGAAACCGATGAAAAGGAACTAGCAATTGATTTTTATAATCAATATTTAGAATTACCTCTTATAAATACTGAAATAGTGTTAAATAAAGCAAAAATATATTCTTATTTAGGTGATTATAATAATTCATTATTTTTAATTGATTATTGTAATACACTAGCCGATTGCGATAAAGAAGTTGCAAAAGAAATAAAGAACAGTATGGAGGTAAAATGATGTATATATTTTTAATACTATGTTTAATTACAGGATTTTCAATAATAAATTTTATTAGTAAAAAAGAAAAACTGTCTAATATAATAGTGTTATCATTACCAATAGGTATAGTTTTTCACACAGTTATATTTATTTTATTAGCATTTTTGAAAATTTATTATAATAAATATATTTTTATTTCATTATCACTTATTTCATTACTATCTTTTATAAAAAGAAGAATAAAAATAGAAAATGACTTAAAAAAGATTCCTATATATTATATTATTTTTGTTTGTTATATAGTTTTTAGATTAATATTGATGGCAAGTACAGGCTTTTTTGAATTTTATAATTATGATGAATTTACTGCTTACCAAACCGGGTCAACAATTATTTATTTATCACATGGATTCGAACATTTATTCAAAGTTTATGCGCCAATTAATTATTTTACTGGGGTAATGTCTTTAGAATTTACAGGTTTATCCATAACTTCAGTTAGAATAATAAGTGTTATATTTTATGGTTTACTATCTCTAGGTATTTATTCAAAATTAAGGGAAGACAATGTAAATAATCATATTTCAGCTCTCATTTCAATGCTATTTTTAGTGTCAAGCTCTGAGATATTACAGCTAGCAAAAAGTTTTTATACTAATATTTTCTTCATGTTATATTTTACAATTGGTGTATATGGATTAGTTAAACATTATATTGTAAACAATAATAAAGATTTACCATGGTTATATTTAATTATATGCTTTGGAGCATTATTAACAAGAAGAGAAGCAATATATTTAATGATAGTAATTCTATTGGTTATATCCATAATTTCTCTATATAAGAAGTTAGTAAATAAAAAACAATTTATATTAATGAATATATTAATAGCATTTCCTTTTATATGGAAATTATTTGAAAAAATAGGTGGCTATAATCACGAAGTAATGGATACTAGAAATACCGATACAATTATCGAAAGATTATCAACTCGTTTAGATATTTCCAATTTACGTTCTTATTTAGAAAACTTAAAAATTCAAACATTAAATTGTGACTATTATTATTTTAATGTACTTATATATGTTATATTTATAATAACTATATTACTTATCATTATAAATATTTTTAAAAAGAAGAATAATGAAGACAAAAAATATGTTTTTGCTGCTAGTATAATAATGTTATTTGAATTTATGTATATTGGTATGGTAGTAATTACTCAATTTATTGGATTCACATTACCAGAGTATTTGGTAGCTGCCTCATTTTCTAGATATGTTAACTCAATTTCTATAATAAATTTTATAGTATTAGGAAGTTTGCTATTTAGAAAAAAAGAAAATTATAATAAAGGGGAAATTATAGAATCCAATGAACAAATAACAAGTAAAAATCCTAGAATTTTATTAATAATACCAGCTTATAATGAAGAAGATAATATTAAAAAAACATATCAAAAGATAGTTGATTATAATAAAAAGAATAAAACAAATTATGAAGTTATCGTTATTAACGATGGCTCTAAAGATAATACGCAAAAAATATTAGAAGAAAACAATATTCCTCATATTAATTTAGTTAATAATTTGGGAATTGGTGGTGCAGTTCAAACTGGATATAAATATGCATTAGAAAATGACTATGATATAGCGATTCAATATGATGGTGATGGACAACATGATGTTAGGTATGTAAAAAAATTAATTCAACCTATTTTAGATGGAAAAGCCGATTTATCGATTGGTTCAAGATTTATAGATAAAGATTCAAGCAAATTCAAGTCAACATGGATAAGAAGAATTGGTATTAATTTTATTTCATTTTTAATTAAAGCTTGTACTGATAAAAAGATAACTGATACTACAAGTGGATTTAGAGCAGCAAATCGATATATTATTAAAGAGTTTGCAAAAGACTATCCGATTGATTCTCCAGAACCTGCTTCATTTGTAGCTATTGCAAAAAAAGGATATAAAACTATTGAAATTCCTGTTTCTATGAATGAAAGAGAAGGAGGAAATTCCTCTATCACAAGCAGTTTATGGAAACCAGTATATTATATGGTAAATGTTTCTTTATCAATTATAATTTCTAGTTTAAAAAATGGAGGAAATAAATAATGGAGTTACGATTAAGATTTAGTTTAATTATTGCAATAATATTTTTTGTTATTATAATGATTGCTTTTATAAAAAAAGATAATATTAGTATTAAATATTCACTAATATGGTTAGCAAGTTGTTTAATTAGTATAATTATTATTTTAGTCCCTCAATTTTTAGAACGATTAAGTAAAATATTAGGATTTGAGTTAGCTTCTAATATGATATTTATGATAGCCATTGGTGTTTTATTTGCTATAAGCTTTTCATTTACTATTATTGTGTCAAAGCAAACACAAAAAATCAGGCTATTAATTCAAGAAGTTTCTATGCTAAAATCTAGGGTTGAGGTGTTAGAAAAACATGGAAAAAAATGAGAAAAAGATAGCAATATTTACAGGATATTTTCTTCCATTTTTAGGTGGAATTGAAAGGTATACAGATAAGTTAGCAGATCAATTACAAAGTTTAGGTTATAAAATTATAATTGTAACCAGTAATTATGATAATTTCAAAAGTGAAGAAAAAGGTAAATATCATATTTTTCGTATACCAATATATTCTTTATTTCATAAGAGATATCCAATTCCTAAAAAGAATAAAGAGTATAAAAAAATTATGAATAAGTTAAATAATGAAAATATAGATGCTGTAATTTGTAATACTAGATTTCATTTAACTTCACTAATTGGTGGTAAATTTGCTAAAAAAAATAAAATTCCTGTTTTAGTTATTGAGCATGGAAGTAACCATTTTACAGTAAATAATAAAATATTAGATATTTTTGGTGCAATTTATGAGCATGGACTAACTATGCATTTAAAGAAATTTGTCCATAAATTCTATGGCGTTTCAAAAAGATGTAATGATTGGTTAAAGCATTTTAAAATTAATGCAAATGGTGTTTTCTATAATTCAATAGATGAAAATGCATATAATAATTTTAAAAATAAACACTATTTAAAAAAGAATCCAAATAAAATAGTAATTACATTTGCAGGTAGAATTATTAAAGAAAAGGGTATAATAGAATTATTAGAAGCTTACAAAAAAATCACTAAAAAATATGATAATATTGAATTATATATTGCTGGTGATGGTCCTATTCTAGAGCAATTAAAAAAGGATTATCAACATAAAAATGTTCATTTTGAAGGAAAATTAACTTATAATGAAGTTATGTCACTTTATAATGATACAGATATATTTGTACATCCATCCATGTTTCCCGAGGGATTACCTACAGTCATTTTAGAAGCTGGAATTATGAAATGTGCAATTATTGCAACAGATCGTGGTGGAACAATAGAAGTAATTAATGATGAAAAATATGGTATTATTGTAGGAGAAAATATAGATAGTATTACAGAAAAGATTTGTTATTTATTAGATAATAAAGATGAAATTAATAAGAGAAAGGAAAATATTCATAAAAGAATAATGAAAAATTTTACTTGGAAGGTAACTGCAAAACAGGTATCTGATGAATTGGAGGTAATGATAAATGAAAAAAGTAATTAACATATGTATTATAGGGGCAGGTAATATTTCTAATTCTAGACATATTCCAGCTTTAAAAAAATTAAAGAATGTAAATATTATTGGAGTATTAAGTAATAGTCAAAAAAATATTGATCGTACTATAAAAAAATGGAAAATTTCTAATAGTATGTTAATTGATGATACAGAATCAGCAATTAAAAAATTGAAAAAATGTGATTGGTTCAATGAGGTAGATGCAGTGGTAATTGGAACTCCACCCAAACAACACTACCCATTAGCAAAAATGTGTTTGGAATTAGATAAAAATGTATTAGTTGAAAAACCAATGATGATGAATAAGCAAGAATGTGATGAATTAATTAATCTTGCTAAGAAAAAGGAAAAACAATTTTGTGTAATGCATAATTTTCAGTTTGCTTCACAAATGTTAAAATTGAATGACATTATTGACAGTAAAAAATATGGTGATATTATATCAATAACTGAAGTTCAATTTACAAACCGTAATCGTAGGTTACCTGAGTGGTATAATGACCTACCATTAGGATTATTCTTTGATGAAGCTGCACATTTTATTTATTTACTTCAAAGACATTGCGGTAAATTAGAAATAAATAATTGTCATGCAGTATACGATGAAGTAAAAGGTGCAACACCAATAACCTTAAATGTTGATGCAACCGCTGGTAAAGTGCCAGTGCATATGATGCTTAATTTTAATGCACCAGTTTGTGAATGGTATTATATGGTTAGCTTCAAAGATGTTATTTATATATATGATTTCTTTAAAGATATTTTAATAAAATTACCTACAGATAATGAACATCTAAGTAAAGATATATTAAAAAATTCTTTCTCTTATACATTCCAATATTGGTTGGGATTTATTAAAAATGGATTTAAAATGATTACTGGTAACTTACTTTATGGACATAATATTGTCTTAGGAAAATATATTGATGGAATACGTACAGGAGAATATGATCCAAGTATTCAAGCTGAGAAAGGTAAAGAAACAGTTATTTCTATGAATGATATAGTTGATAGGGTAAATAAATAATGAATATAGTATTTATAGTTTTATATGTTATTTTTGCTGTTACAGGCTCAACTTTAATAAAATATGGTGGTTTAGAGCAAGTAAAGACTTTATTTACAGTACCATTTGTTAATATCAGTGTTTCATGGGTAACATTAATTGGATTTATTTGCTATGGTACTAGTTTTTTATTGTATACAATTTTATTAAATAAATTTGATTTATCTTTTATATCACCATTAACAGTTGCGTTAGTTTACATCTTACTAATGATTACAGCATTTGTTATTTTCAAAGAACCAATAACTACTACAAAAATAATAGGTTGTAGTTTAATACTTATTGGTATATTACTTATGATAAAAGGCAAATAGTTAATATCTACTAGGAAGAAGGTGAAAGTATGAAAGTATTAGTTACCGGTGGTATGGGCTATATTGGTAGTCATACTGTTATTGAGTTATTAGAAAATAGTTATGAGGTAATAATAGTTGACAATCTAGTAAACTCTAAAATAGATGTACTTGATAAAATAGAAACAATAACCGGCAAAAGACCTAAATTTTATCAATATGACTTATGCAACTATGAAGACTTAGAAAAGATATTTAAAGAAAATAAAATTGATGTAGTAATTCACTTTGCTGGTCTAAAAGCAGTAGGAGAAAGTTGTGAAAAACCATTGCTTTACTACCAAAATAATTTAGTATCAACAATGAATTTATTAAGAATAATGGGACAATATGACTGTAAAAAAATTGTCTTCTCATCTAGTGCTACAGTATATGGTAATCCTAAATCTTTACCAATTAAAGAAGATTTTCCTCTATCAACGACTAATCCATATGGCTCAACAAAGTTATTTATAGAATATATTTTAAAAGATTTATATAAATCAGATCCAACTTGGAGTATAGCTATATTAAGATATTTTAATCCAATTGGTGCTCATAAATCTTATTTACTTGGTGAAAATCCCAATGGTATTCCTAATAATCTAATGCCATATATAATGAAAGTTGCAACCAAAGAGTTAGACCATCTTAATATTTTTGGTAATGATTACAATACCAAAGATGGCACCGGTGTAAGAGATTATATTCATGTAGTTGATTTGGCTAAAGGTCATATTAAAGCAGTAGAAAAGGTATTAAAAACAAATAGTGTTGATTGCTATAACTTAGGAACTGGTACCGGGTACAGTGTATTAGAAATGGTAAACTTATTTAAAAAAATTAATAATGTAGATGTGCCATACAAAATAGTAGAAAGGCGTAGCGGAGATATTGCAGAATGCTATGCAGATCCAACATATGCTAAAGAAAAATTAGGCTTTGTTGCTGAAAAATCGTTAGAAGACATGGTAAGGGACAGTTACCAATATATAATTCATAATAAAAATTAAAGAAAAATTTAAAAATTTTTCTTTTTTTTAGCTTTTTTACAAAAAACATAAATAATACAATTAGAACCAATTAATGAGAGGAGGATAATTATGAAAAAAGCATTAATGGTTTTAGTAGTATTATTTTTATTTTACTTAGTGCCTAATTATAAAGTAGAGGCATTATCAGATAGTTTTTATGTAGGAGAGTATTTATCTGGTGAATATATAGTAAAAATAAATGAAACATCTGGTAAATATGAGCAGATGCGAGCCTTTAGAAGAAAAAGTGATAATCGTATAGTATATTGTATAGAACTATGGGAGGGAATAAATGAACATAAAAACCTAGTAGGCTATGATAATAATCCATACGAAGAAGTAGGTATGCCTCAATACATATGGGATAAAATAGTACTAATATCATATTATGGTTATGGTTATCAAAATCACACTGACAAAAAGTGGATAGCAATCACTCAATTCATGATTTGGAAAGAATTGTCACCAGAAAGTACACTGTATTTTACTGATACATTAAATGGTAAAAAAATAAATAAATATGAATCAGAAATGGCTGAAATAAATGAACTTATTAAATTACACTCAACACTACCATCATTTAATAATCAGACAATCAATCTAAGATATAAAGAAAACTATGAGTTGATAGATACCAACAACATTTTAAATAAGTATGATATTATTGGTGATGGTGGACTAACTGTAGTGAAGAATGATAATATTTTAACAGTTAATAAAGAAACGCTTAATTCAAGCCAAGTTTTATTAGAAAATAGTGATAAACTTTATAATAACAGTCCTATTATTTATGTAGATCCAAGTGGTCAAGATATATTAGCAGTTGGTAGTTATCGTCCTATATATTCTATTGTCAATTTTGAATTACCTTCATCCACTATTAATTTAACTAAATTAGATAGAGATACCAATAGTAAAATACCTCAAGGTGATGCATTGTTAAAAGGTAGTATTATTGAACTATTAGACCATGATGGTAATGTTATCTCAAGTAAAGAAATAAATGATAATAGTGAAATAGTATTTGAAAATATTGGTTATGGTTCCTATTATCTAAAAGAAATAAAATCAGGAGAAGGTTATTTGCTAAATAGTAATTTAGTTGAATTAGAAGTAAATAGTGAATTTCAAAATATTAATTTTTATAACGATGTAATTAAAGAAAAGGTAGTATTCAACAAATATACCAGAAATCCTCTAACTGATGAGACTAATCTAGAAGAGGGAGCAATTTTTTCTCTTTACAATTCAAATAACGAGAAAATAACTACCTTTAAAACAGATGAAAATGGCACATACGAACTAATTTTACCATATGGTAATTATATTTTGAAACAGGACTATGGCAAAAAAAATCATTCCTATACTAATGATATATCTATATCAATAAATAGTAATGGTAATACTAAATACTATAATTTGTATAATGAAGAATTAACATCATTAGTAAAAATAATTAATATTGATAGTGATTCCAACTTACCAATATTAGAATCAGGTGCTAAGTTTAGAATTATTAAACTAGATGAGGAAATTAAGACTTTAGTAACTAATGATTTAGGTATAACTGATAGTATTATTTTATCAAGTGGTAAATATAAAGTAGAACAAACTTCATCAATTAATAATTATGAAATAAACTCCAATATAATTGAATTTGAAATAAATGAAAATACCGTATTCAATAAAATTGATAATAATAACTTATTAGAAATAATGGTACCAAATAATAAATTAAAAAGTAGAATTGAGGTTATTAAAAAAACGGAAAATTATTTAAATGACATTTTAGTAAATACAGAAACTAATGAATTAACGGACATTTCTATTTACACAAGTCAAGATATTTATTCTAAAGATGGCATTAAAGTATATGAAAAAGATAGTTTAGTAACCTCTGATTTATACTATGGCAGTTACTATATAATAAATCCAATAAATGGTTCAAAAATAGAATTAGTTCTAGATACACCAAATACAAGAAAAGTAGAGATTATAGAAAAAATCTATAGATATGAAGAAACTGAAAACAAAAATACGGTTAATGAAGAACTAAAAGAATGTGAAAAAAGAGCTGACAATCAAGATTTAGAAGAGGAAATAATTACTAATGTGCCAAATACTTATAATAAGCAAAATATAAATTATTTTGGAGCACTATTAATTTATATTGGATTTATCATAAATAATAAGGAAAAGAAAGATGAAAAAACTAAATAAGGGAATAATTATCTCTATGTGCGGAATATTCATGTTTAGTTATCAAAATATATCAAACCACAAACAAATAACTATAGAAAAAAATAAAATAGTCTCTACTTTAGAAAAGCAAGTAGGGTATAACTATAAAAATAATGATACATATGATGGCATTATTGAAATACCACAAATTAATCTTATTAAAGGTTTTTATTCTAAAGATGATAAGCGTAACAATATAAATGAAAATATTACGGTGCACGAATCATCTACTTATCCTAGTAATAATATCTCCAATTTAATATTAATGGCCCATTCCGGGATAGGAGAAAAAGCCTATTTCAATGATTTAATAAAACTAAATACAGATAGTTTAATCAAAATATATTACCATAATATCAAATATACATATAAAATAGCTTTTCATTATGACATTGAAAAAGATGGTACAGCGCTAATTAAGAGAGATAAAAGTAAAAAAACATTAACTCTAATTACATGTAGCCAAAAAAATAAATCAAAACAATTAATTTATATAGGGTACTTAATAGATGAAACATAAATAAAAGGAATAGCTATAATATTGGCTATTCCTTTATAAATCCATTAGTTTTAAATTTAGAAATAATTTTATCCTCAGAAACACTACCATTTATTCTAGATGCTACTGTTTCTTCAGCACCATCTTTATAAAAAATAACAGTAGGGGTACCAGTAATACCCGTTTCAGTAAATAATGAATTTTTTTCTTCTTCACTTATATGATCAGTATTAATATATTTAACTTCTATCTTATAATTATTAGCAACATCCGTGATTTTAGGTTTAAAATTGATGCATGCACTACAATCAGTTCTCATTATTTCCAAAATAAATGTTTCTTTATTTTTAATTAAATCCTTATACTCATTATAACTAATTTCCTTCATATAGCTTTTTCCACAACCTGTAATAGATAATAGAGTAATTATCAATACTCCCAATTTGATTATTTTCTTCATGATACACCTCCATACAAGTATATCATAAATCTATCGTTTTCTCTCTTTTTTTTTTACGTACATAATGTTATAATATATCTAGAATAAAAATAGGAGGCTATACCATGATTCTTAGAAAACCATATGCTTTTTTAATTAAATATTTTCAAAGAATTAATATCCTATTACTTCTTTTAGTCATTTATGTTTTTTACAAAAATTTGAAAATATACCAGTTTGTTAAGGGTTATTTAGCTACAGCTATATATAATCCCACAATCGATTCTATTAGTAATTATGCTAATATTTATGTTTATCTTGCATTTGTTTTCATCATATTAATTAGTTCCATTTTAATATATTTACTTCGCCATAAAGATAAACCGTATGCTAGTTATGTTTATATATTAATATCAAATATAGTAGCACTTGCTTTCTTTATATATACTGCACATTATTTCAATTATAATGTAATAAAAGGATATAATATTGTAGCAACTAGAGTAATAAGAGATATATTATTCATCTCAACTCTTCCATATTATCCAATGTTATTTATTCTAGCAATTCGTTCAATAGGTATAGATTTAAAGAGTTTTGGTTTTCAAGAAGATAAAGAATTTATCGAAATAAATGAAGAAGATCGTGAAGAAGTAGAAGTACAAGTTGCTTTCAACAAAGATCGTATAATTAGAAAAATAAAAAATAAGTTAAGATATTCCAAATACTTCTTCTTAGAACATAAGGTATCACTTTCTATAATAGCATCTCTAGTTATTATAATATTTGGTTATAATTTTTATAAATATTTTTATATTGAAAATAAAGTATATTCTATGAATGAAGCTTTTGAAAGTAATCATTATCGCATAACCGTAAAAAACACTTACTTAACGGATAAAGATTTTGCTGGTAACATTGTTTCTGAAAAAGGAAGCTTCTTTATAATAGCCCAAGTTCAAATTCAAAACATGCTTGCTGTTTCAAGAGATTTTGATATTGAAAAGTTATTACTTTTTATAGATCAAGATTATTATGTTCCAACTACAAAATATAATATTTATTTTTCAGATATGGGTAATACTTATGAAGGAAAGAGTATTAAACCTAATGATACAACCACTTATTCTTTAATATATGAAGTAAAGAAACCTAACGATAAAGCAAATTTTCTATTAAAATACCAAGATATGGTAGCAAAAGATGGAAAATTAATTGGTGTTAAAATGAAAGTGTTAGATATTAGTACTTTTAAAGAAAAGGGAAACTCGAAACTAAAAGAAACATTTACCTTTCCTATTAATATTGATGAAAGCATAACTTTCAAATTGGATAGTTATGAACTATTAGATGCCATTAACTATACATATCAACAATGTGGTCCTAATAGTTGCCCAATCTACCAAGCCACAATAAATAGTAATACTGGTCAAAAAATTTTATATATAAAAGGTACATTTGGAAGCAATACAAAACAAGAATTTTTGAATTTTATGTCAAAATACGGAAAAATTCGTTATAGCATCAATAATGAATATAAATTGATTACACTTAAATATGGAACAAATAAAAATTATCGTGGTAATTACTTATATTTTATAATACCAGAAGAAGTTATGAATGCAGACAGTATTGAATTTGTGTTTACCATCCGTACCTACCAATATTTTTATAAACTGAAAGGAGAGTAATTATGAAATTTTTAAAAAAGAATAAAAAGATAGTTATTTTAATGTTAGTTGGAATTTTATCAATATTATCAGGTACTTTATCTTGGAATTTTTACTTTTCTAAATTTAAAATTTTTAAAGATAATGAAAAATTATTCTTAGAAACAGTAGAACGTTACTATAGTATGAATTCTAATTATTTGCCTGAAAAAAATGGAACTAGAGAAATGACACTTCAAAAACTATATGAAGGACATCATATTAGTGATTTATACATTCCTAAAACAAAAAAATTATGTGATAGTAATAGTTGGGTTAGAGTATATAATAAAGATGGAAAATATTATTATACAGCTTATTTAAAGTGTGGAAAGTTTGAATCAAATGTTGATCATACAGGTCCAGAAATTACCTTAAATGGGGAAAGTGAAATAACTATTGCACTTGGCAGTACGTATCAAGAACTTGGTGTTAGTCAAGTACATGATGATGTAGATGGCAACTTAAATACAAGTGATGTTACAATTGATTCCAGCAGTGTGAATACTAATAAAGTAGGAACTTATAAAGTTACCTATACTATTCGCGATAAAGGCTATAATAAGACCACTATCACTAGAACTATAACTGTTGCTAGAAATTTAACGGATGTTGTACAAAAAGAAACAGACACATCTAATTACTATAAAGGTATAGATCCTAATAATTACCTATTATTTTCAGGAATGCTTTTTAGAATAGTTGGGGTAAATAGTGATGGCAGTGTAAAAATAATTACACAAAACAATATTGCTAACAGTAACTATGGCAATGAGGGAAATGATTTTGATAATAGTAATATTAAAGAATGGCTTAATAATTATTTTTATTATAAAATACATGATAAATCTTATTTAAAAGAAGATAGCGTTTGGTGTACTGATACTATTTCTGATATAAATACAATTTCAAATGACTGTGCCTCATATAGTACTTCACCAGTTGGTCTAATATCTGTTAGCGACTATAACCTATCTAAAAACGAAACAGGTACCTACCTTAATACAATTACCGAGTATTGGTTAATAAACCGTCAAAACAATCGCTTTGGGTATATTCATTTATTAATGAAAAAAACAGGAATTGATATAAATAATAGTATTGGCATTTCTGGAGTTAAACCAAGCATGGTTTTAAAGAGTAACTTATATATTTTGTCAGGTGATGGTAGTATTAATAATCCATATTATTTAGGGGATTATAAAGAAGCCTCAAATAATGATTTATTAAACACAAGACTAATTGGTGAATATGTTTCATATTTTGGAATGGGATTTCGTATTACTGATATTGATAATGAGGGTAACATTAGATTAACCTCCACAGGTTATTTAAAAAATAACACAACAGGTAATTACATTTATTCCAGTTATGAAAATGAGGATAAAATTATAAAATTTAATCCAAGTCAAGAAGGAAATATTGCTTATAAATTAAATAATCAACACTTAGATTTTATTGATGATAGCCTAATAATATCACATAAATTTGAGTTACCGGTTTATAGTGTCAGTCAAAAATATTCAGAATATTCTACTAGCACATTTGAAGCAAAAGTTAGTATTCCAGCTAGTTATGAAATGTTTTCAGCTGCTAATGAGCAAATGACAGGTCAAGCTAATTATTGGTTACTTGATTACGTTGATGATAATCATGCATTTATGATTAATAGTAGTAATGGAAAAACTTTTACAATTGATTCTAATAGTTTGTATAATTCTAATGGTTTTAAGATACAATTTTACATTTCCAAAAATACAAAAATTAAGAGTGGAAAAGGAACTAGTTTAAATCCCTTTATTATTAAATAGGAGGACTGGTTTTGTTTTTCCTCTTTTGATATACTATATAATATGATAAAGAGGTGTTCTATGCAAAAAAAAAATCAATTATTAATTATTGTGATTATTTTATTTCTTGTATTAATTAGTGGCTCTTTTTTTTACTGTTTTTCAAAAAAAAATCAAAAATATTACCAACCTGATTCTAGAATTGAACTAGCTAGTAATTATAAGATTGAAGACAGTACAACTATTGGATGGATACAAGTTCAAGGAACTAATATTGATTATCCTGTAATTAAGGAAACATATAACGCATATACCAGTGGCATTGATTATTTATGGCAACCAAATGTTTACAATGATGGTGAAAATAGAGAAGTAATATATGGACACAACATTTTAAATGTTTCTAATAAACCACTTATAAATGCAAATGGTCATACTAGATTTGAACCACTAATGGCATTTGTTTATGAAGATTTTGCAAAAAAAAACTTATACATCCAGTATACCCATAACGGCAAAGACTACCTATATAAAATCTATGCTGTTGGATTTGTATCAACTGCCGATGAGCAGGGATATGGTATGAATGATAAACAGAATATCAAAAATTACATTTATGAAGCTAAAAAAAATAGTTTGTATAACTATGATGTTGATGTGAATGAAGATGATAGACTTATCTCATTAGTAACATGTACTAGATACTTTGGTTTATCAGGAAAAACTCAATTTAGAGTAGATGCTAGAGAAGTAAGAAAAAATGAAAAAATCAAAAAATATTCCGTTTACACTACCAAAAATTATGATATAATTAAATAAGATAGGAGGTCACAATATGAATGCAAGAAAAATAACAAAAAAGCTTATTTCTATATTTATACTACTTTTATTAATGCCAGTAATGGCAAGTGCTAGATCCTCTAACAACAACGAAATATGTATAGATTCTAGTAATGGCTCTAATTTTTATACAGTTACTCATAAAGGTAGTAAAGTTTCATTATTTAATATTAGTGATGCTGATATTAAAGGAACTGATAAATATCCTCCAAAGTGTTTTTGCAGTACTGTTGGTGATAATTGTTTAAAAAAAGAAAATAAGAAAGACAATAATGGTAATATTATACTAGACGAATCAGGTAAACCAATAACCACAGTTACCACAGAGTGTGCTAGTGAATATCAATTTGAAGTTAATTCTCAGGCAAAGTCATGCAAGGTTCAAGAAAGAATGGATAATAGCTATAATTTTATCGTTTGCCCTGATCCTAATAGTGCTAATGTCGTAGGAGATATGCAAAAAAGCATGGAAATAAAATATGATGCTTCTAGTAATAAATATAAAGTAACATTTAGCGTGCCCAATAACTTTAAAGGTAAAATTTCTGCTAAATTAATTGGGAAAACAATAAAAGGTAAAGTTTCAGTTTTTGATATTAATCCCGAAGATGGATTGCCAAATAAAAGCAAAAGTATTATAGGGAATTATAGTGCAAGTGAAGTAGAGAATGGTATATCTTTTGCGCCTGGTACTGAATTTTATTTTATTTTTTATTTGAATGATATTAGTGATTCATGTAATAATTCTAGATTAGGTTACATAATGGGGGCAGTACCATCTACAGTTGATAATCCTATGTATAGTGATAAGATGTGTACAGAATTCAGAGGAAAATATGCCAGCGGTTCAATAGAAAGAATAATTGTATCTGCATGTGATGAAACTACTATACAAGCTAGTGAACTTGGAACTATCAGAGACACTATCCAATCAAAAATAAAAGAAGTAGAGAATATTCATAAGCAAATAGAAAGCAGTGTAAGTCCAACCAATAATTTTACTTGTTCATTTGAAAACAATAGTAAAACAATTAATGCTCAAACAGGATTTAGTAGTAAAACAGGATTTTTAGATATAGCTGGCACAGGTACATATTGGAAGGCTTTATGTACTGAAACAATCTCTATAGAATATGATGATCCAAAGGCAGTAAAGGCTGGAGCAGGTTTTAATTATAATGCAAAATTAGTAATAAATAGAACTTGCACGCCAGTGAAAATAGCAGAACCAAAATATCTGCCAAACTGTAGTTACAGCGTAGAATGCTGGGGAGGTCCCGCAAATCATAGCGGTGAAGCTGGTGCCGGACCAAATGAAGATTTTGATAATTGCATAAATACTTGCGATGGTGGGACATATACGCAAAACTGTATTGATTCATGCTACACAAAAATTTACAAAAATTCAACAACAACTTCATTATTTTCAAACAATAATAATAAACTAACAAGTCCCCAATACTTAACATTCGATAAAATTAATTCAAAAGCAACTAGATTATCATCTAATAATAAGGGAAATCCAAACTTAATAGGTACTACTGATGGTGGACAAACAAAATTACCAATTAGTAGTGGTTGTGTTATTTCAGGTAATGATGATACTGGTGCTGGATGTAATACCTATTGTGCGGGTCAAAGTTTTTGCTACACTGAGCATGGTATAGAATTTGTATATTTAAATTCATGCAATGCCAATGGAACAATATCTGGAACAAAATGCTATGAAGTATATACTAATTGGCCTTGCAATGATGGAGCTAATTATGAAAAAGATATACGAGCTAGTGAAGCCGAGTATAACTCTGTAGTAGCGGCAATTCAAGAATTCAGTTCGTCAACAATAGATAATGAAAAATACCAAATTATAATTGATGAAGACTATAATAAACAAAATAATGGTAATTATTTAAGTAAAACAATTATTTTCAGTAATAAAAATGGTGACAATAGGCTTTATGTTAATACAAAGCCTACAGAAAAAAGTGCGCCTACATATGTATCGAATACTAATATAGCTAATCCTACTGTTGGAGGTTTAGATCAGAATTTTATAACTGAACATATTAACAAAACAATATATAGTTATCAAATTTCTAGAACAGTAGAAATTGGTATTGGCGCTGCTTATGTTTCTAAAATTAATGGAAATGATGTTATTTATAATAAATCTAATTCAAACACAGATTCTACTTTAGATAAGAACAATAAATATTATTCGGCACAAAATAAATATTTTACTCAATTTGATACTAGAATTATTAATAACTATAGAAATTGGCCATATTATAATTTTTCTATTGTAAGTGATTCCACAGCCAATTATACTAAAAACATTCATGTAAGACTTTATAATATAGGTAGTTGGAATCAATGGGGAACAACTGGTAACGGTGTTAATGTTGATTGCTTATATGGAACTGCTCCTGGATTTGTTTGCCCTGATGATGACTGCCCTGATGAAGAAGAAGAGGGTATTAGATATATCTTCAGGCCAATCAATTTAAATGATATGTTTCCAAATGGTCGTAATCCTAGATTTAATTGGACAGGCACCATTGATAAGAATAATAATAGTGCAAGCGGTGCTGCTATTTTAAAAGAAAAATCATATTATAATGACGCAATTGATCCAGAAACACTGATTAAAACAATTGAATCTAAAGGTGAATCTATTTATAATACTAGTTCGGATTCATCAGAAATTGATTACGAATTTGTCTTAACAAGGGATAATATTAGAAATATTCGTTCTTATAATAAAAATATTCGTGACTATAATGGTGATGGTGAGAAAAATTATTTAGATTATAATATGAGTTGTTACACAAATAATAGAGGACAAGAAATTTGCACTAGTAAATTCTTAGATAACATTAATGGCAATTCTGGTAGTGAAGATAATTCTAATTTCATTACTTACAGTGTAAGTGGTTATGGTATTACAGAAAGAAAATCTATTGCAGGATGTAATAATGCTATTAATGGCACTGAATGTGATACTATTAGTAAATAGGAGGTATATATGAGTAAAGGTATGGCTTTAGTCGGTATCATCATTATTGGAATTTTGACTTTGTTTGTTGTGAATATTGTGCAAAATTATCAAACAGGTAATGAACTAGATTATTATTTATTAGAAGAAACAACGGAGGCTGCTATGATTGATGCAGTAGACACTTCCTATTACAGACTGAGTGGCATTATTAGAATGGATCGTGAAAAGTTTGTAGAAAGTTTTGTAAGAAGATTCGCTGAAAATGTAAATAGAGATCGTAATTATAAGATAAGGATTTTGGATTTAAATGAGACTCCACCAAAAGTAAGTGTACAAGTTGGTTCTAATACTGTTGCTACATTTGCAGGAGAAGATTTTAATATTATAAATAAAATAGATGCTATTTTGGAAACAAAATATGAAGAAGATAGATTAGTAGAAGAGGTTAATAAATAAGAAAGGAGAAATTAAAATGAAAGGAAATATGTCAATAACGATTAAAAAATTTTTTACTAATAAAAATACAGTTACAATAGTAGGAGTACTACTTGCAGTAGTAGTTTTATATGTTGGATATAATTATCGTATTAAATCAGCAATTAATCCAATTACTGTTCCCTATGCAACAAAGTCAATTCCTGCAAGAACAAAAATTACTAGTGATATGATAGGAAGTATTGAAGTACCACCTGCTATGATAAAAGGAAATGCTATTACTTCTGTATCGCAAATTGTTGGTAAATATACCAATATAAATACTACTATTCCAAAAGGAAGTTTATTCTATGGTGGTAGTGTAGTATCACAAAGTGATTTGCCAGATTCTATTATTTATAACTATACTGATGGTTATGTACTCGTTAATATGAGCGTTAATACATCAACTACCTATGGTAATAAAGTTTATCCAGGTAATTATATTGATATTTATTTAAAAGCAGTTAATAAAATTGATGAAGACAATATGACTAGTGATACAAAAGATAAGATTATGGTTGGAAAACTACTTCAAAACGTAAAAGTTTTAGATGTAGTAGATGCTAATGGTGATAGTGTATTTGAAGATCCAGAGAATATTAAAGTACCCTCACAAATTATCTTTGCTGTTCCAGAAGAATACCATATTTTACTTCGTAAGGCTATGTACTTAAGAACTTATGAAGTAACATTAATTCCAGTACCAACAGCAGAATCAACAAAAGAAAATCCTGGAGAGGTATCAATTGCAAATGAATCTTTAAAAGATTTCATTAATAAAGTAACTGTATGGACAGATGATGCAGTGACACAATAATAAAAAGATAAAAAGGGGAAAAGCTTATGAGAGAAAACATGTTTGAACAACTCGACTTTGGAGCTTTTAAGGAATACATTGATAATGATGATATCACAGATATTTCATATACAAACAACGGTCAAATTTGGCTTCGTTCCTTAGAAAAAGGCTCTTATAGGGTTGAAAATCCTAATATCACTAATGCAGCTGTTGAAAAGCTTGCGTTTCAGTGTTCTAACGTTATGGGTACAACTTTCAATAATGCTAACCCTTTCCTAGATGCTGAAAGTCCTGAACTTCGTATGAACTTTGTTCATGAGTCAATTGCTACTAATGGTATTGCGTTAGTTATTCGTAAAACGCCAGCAAAGATTCGTTTGAAAGAAGAAAATCTATTAAAAGAAGACTATGTAACAAAAGATATTCACGACTTTTTAATTCAATGTGTATTAGGACATTGCAACATCATTGTATGTGGAGAAACTGGTAGTGGTAAAACAGAGTTTGTTAAGTATCTAGCTAGCCATACTAAAGAAAGCGAAAAGATAATTACTATTGAGGATACACTAGAGTTACACTTAGACAAAATATATCCTCATCGTGATATTGTAGCAATGAAAACCAATAATATTGCTTCTTATTCAGATGTATTAGTAACCTGTATGAGACAAAATCCAAAATGGATATTATTATCAGAGGTTCGTAGTGCAGAAGCTGTTAGTGCTGTACGTAATTCTATTTCATCTGGACACAATATCTTATCAACAATCCACTCAGATAAAGCTAGTGCAATACCACATCGTATGTATTCACTTATGGAAACAGATATTGATGTAGATCAATTCTTAAACACTATTTATCGTTATGTACAAC
Source organism: uncultured Bacilli bacterium (assembly GCA_934148875.1). GTDB lineage: Bacteria > Bacillota_I > Bacilli_A > RF39 > UBA660 > Alloscybalousia. The sequence continues at coordinate 21,906 of CAKPDJ010000003.1, read as the reverse complement.
TTGGTGTCCACATCAAAGCTTATTATAGTCAAAAATATGGTAAGTTTCATCGTGAAATAGATGAGATAACAGAATTCTATATTGATGAAGAAACTAACAAACCTGTTTACAATATAATCTATCAAAAAACAATGACAGGTAAAATTGTTAAGAAAAATCCAAGTAAACATTTATTAGATTATCTACTTGGTCAAAATATAGATGTTAAAAACACAGCTTTTGGTGATGATGTAGGAAAAGAAGAAAATGGTGAATTTGACTTAGATAAAATTGTAGAAACTAATAACGTAACTACAAATAATTCTGAAGTAGTTGATAATAATCAAATTAATCCAAATCCAGAAAACATTCCAGAAAGGGTAGTACCTATTGCTAGTAGTGAACCAACACAATCTATTAGTCAAACAGCTCCTATTCCATCTGCTCCAAGTATTAACCCTACACCTACACCACCAGTACCAAATCAGAACTTTTCAAACCCTAGCACAATTTCTATAAGTGATATATTAGCAAACATACCAAATCCGGATAATAATCAGTAAGGAGGTAACTATGGAATTACTTATTTTATTAGCCATTGCCTTGTTTATATTATTATATAGACAATATCGTGGCCAAAACGTATATAAGTTTATTACTGAACAAGCAGGCGTTATCTATGATAAATTTGCCCCTTATTCCTTTAAAGTAGTAAGAGAAAAGACAAAACAATTAGGACAAGAATATACACCAAAGCAATATATTATCCAAAGTGTAGTATTCACAATTTTTGCTGGTGTTATTTCATATATGTATTTCTATAATGTCTTTATTTCTCTTATATATATATTATTAGCTAATGCATGTATTCCATATCTAGCATACTTAAGATGTAAGAGAGTATACAGTGAATTTATATTTGAACAAATCCAAGTATATACAACCAATACTATTATGGAGTTTGCAACCACTCAAAGCTTTGTTAAATCTTTAGAAGGAGTTGCAGCAAGTGGTGTACTTGAAGATCCAGTATTAACAGATGTTAATATGATGATATCTATGGCCTATGAAAATGGTTCAATAGATGAATCTGTTGAATTTATGAGTGCTAAATATCCTTATTACATAGTAAAAAATATGCACCAATTATTTCTTCAAATAACTAAGGAAGGTGCTAAGGACTCTGGGGAATCCCTAGAAAATATGCAACTTGATATAGATATGCTTGTTGAAAGTGTATATCGTGATCGTATCGATAGAGCAAACTTTCATAAGTCATTCTTAAAATATGGTGTTATGCTTTATTTAATGGTTATGCTTGTTCAATATTTATTAGGTAGAGAAACGTACATCGCTATTCTTGGAAACCCATTAATGCTAATTATTCTACATGGCATACTACTTATTAATAGTTATTTTCTTCTAAAAGGAGAAAAATATTATAACGAGAATGTAGGTGCTGAATAATGGAAGTAATTATTTGTGGAGCTTTAATACTTGGTGTTTTACTTTATAACCAGACTGTTGATGGTAAAAAATTTATTAAAGATAATGAAGCAATTTTTCATTTATTAAAAGAAGATGATTATGACTTTCTAGTTACAGCAAGATATGGTGAAAAAGTTGATCCTAATGTACTCTTTAATAAGAGAATAAAGATGGGATTTATCGTAATTGTAGTATTTTTGTTTATATTCTTAGCAGATTTATCACTTATCAATATTGTTTTATCAATACTTGTTGGTTACATAGTATTTAAGTCAAACTATACTAAATTAAAAAAATATTATAAAAAACATCTACATGATATTGACGTTATGTTACCATATTATTTAAAAGGATTAGAAATACTAGTTCAGCATTATACAGTTCCTGTTGCAATAGCAAAGTCAATTGATGATGCACCTGATATTTTTAAACCAGGATTAAGAGAATTAATTGCCAAGATTGATGCAGGTGACTATAGTATTGATCCATATATGGAATTTGCTAACCAATATCCAGTTAGAGATTCAATGCGTATGATGAGATTATTATATCGTTTAGGTTTAGGTAAACAAGAGGACAAACAAGAAAGATTATTAATGTTTTCACGTACTGTATCTAATCTACAAGCTAAGGCAAGAGATCAAAAATATAAAGAAAGATTAAATCATATGGAAGGTCAGACAATGATCATGTTAGTTGCAACCGGTGCTGGTGTTATGTTACTAATTTTAATATCTATGATTTATATGTTTGCAAATATTTAGAAAGAGTGTTCAAATGAATACTCTTTTATTTTGATAAAATTTATCAAATATAATGATATAAGTAAAAACACAAGGATATTAAAAATGTGATTATAGCATGATGGTATAAGTTATTTTAAAATATTGGAAGAAAAATTTGATTAAAATAGGAAGAATAAATTTGTAAAAAAGTATAATAAAATAACAGATATTTAACATGGTATGATATAATCAAAATGGAATAAAAAGAATTTATCTTATTTTGGAAGTGGATTTTTGTATGAAAAAATTAGGTTGGAATAATAAAATTAAAAATACTTTATTTTTTATAATATGTTTTATCTTATTGATGATATTTTCTTGTTTCGTTTTCAAATTGGATGCAGATACTATTTGGAATTTTGGTTTTTCCTACAACATCGTAAGAGGATTAACTCCCTATGTGGATTTTAATATGGTAATTGGCCCCTTCTATAATCTTTTTATATCAATTTTTTTGAAGTTATTTGGTAATTATTTAATAATATTTAATATTATTAATAGTCTAGTGTTTAGTTTCGTTTTATTAATAGTGTTTAAAAAGATAGGTTGGAAGTCAGTAATAATCCCATTATATTTAGGAGTACTACCTTGTATTTTTGGTTATAACACTTTTTGCTGTTTATTATTTATTTTAATCTTAATTTTATTAGACTCAAAAATCAAATACAAATCTTTCTATATTGGTATTATAATTGGTACCATTATGATGACTAAACATAATATTGGAATATTTTTAATGATAATTAATTTATTATTAGTACCTAATAAAAAAGAAAAATTATTTTCTATTTTAGGATGCATCATTCCTATCATTTCTGTAACTATTTATCTTATTTTAAATAATGCCTTATATGGATATATTAATTTTTGCTATCTGGGACTTGGCAATTTTATGGACAATTTTATAATTTATATTTTTGCATTTATTTTATTACTTTTAGTTGACTTTTGGTTAGTAAAAAAATATTTAATTGGTAAAGACATAAAAATAATATATTTATTGTCTTTTCAAATCATCATTTTTCCTATTTTTGATTATAATCACATAATGGTTGCATTATTACCAGTTATTTATTACTATTTTTTAAACTATGAAAATAAAATAATAATATTATTTTGGGGTAAGGTTCTTACTATATCACTGCTAATTATTAATTTAACTTTAATAATGAAACTATCTTTTCCTATTTTATATTTAAGTAATAGTTTTTTAAAATATATAAATTTGTCAACTAATATAACTTATATAAATAATTTTAGTAATTATGTGAGCAAAAAAGAAGAAGATAATAAGGTTTATTTATTTTATAGTGGAGCATATTTAATTAGGATGTATTTAGGTGAAAATAATTCTACTTATGATTTAATAAATAATGGAAATTTAGGAAAAAGTGAAGACTACTATTTAGAAAAAATGATTTCTAACTGTCAAAATAAAAGATGTTTGTTCATTTTAGAAAGTAATCAAAATTATAATCAGATTAATAAAAAATTTATAAATTATATTAGAGAAAACTATTATTATTTAGAAACACTAACATCCGGTAACGATGTATATGTTAATTATAAGTAGGCGTTATTTTCTAATAAATAAACTATTATTATCATCTTGTAGATATAATTCGTAGTTATTATTGTTTTTTAAATAAGAATATGCTCCAGATTTATTTTCAATAATAAGAGTGTTAAAATTATATTTTTCTAACAGATCTAGTTGATATCCTTTTTCAATTTGACAAACATCTGAAAAATTACAGTCAATATAGATATCAGCTCTACTATCAATAAAAACAGGAATATCTTTATAAATTAAATAACCGCCTAAATTATAAGAATTGTATAAAACTAAATTTTCTTTTTTTTGTAAATAATTAATCATATCATCAGATATTATTTTAAAACTATTATTTACATTTGGAATGACGATAGTTGTTGTTAGTGTTATAAAGATTAGTATCACAGATATAAAGATAGGAGCGATATCTACCTTAAATTTTGATGTTTGAAAGTAATTTGGAATAATACTAGTGGCAACTATTAACAAATATGGCATAAAACGAGTTGATTTAATTGCTAACAGAACGAATATACTAATTAGGAAAATATGAAGCAAATTTGCTTGCTTTTTATTTTTAAATAGAATGCAGATAATAGTTATCATGAATAATAAATAAAAGATACCATCTACACTAAGTATATTTAATGACTGCCATTCATCAATACAAGATAACATTATTTTATATGTCATATTTTGATAAGGATAAAAAATCATCTTTATTCCATGAGGATTAATCATAATTGATAATATTGATAATAATGCCATAATAAAATATTTTACTGATAAGTTCTTATCCTTATTTTTAATACTATCTAATAGAAATATTATATAAATAATATAACTAAGATTACTACTTCCACCATGTATATTGCTCCATAAAACGGAAATAATAGGAGTTAAAAGTATTATTTTATTATTTTTATTTTTTCTGGTTTCAAAAGCTACAAAAATTGTTAACGCAAATAAGATATAGCTAATCAAATGAGGTCTTGGTAATGTCTTATTGGCAAGAATTAGCATAGAAGCTACTGCAAAAATAATTGTATAAAAAGGGTATTTTATAAAGTTTTGTCTATTTAATTTCCATAGTATAAAACTAAATATCAGTAAAGAAGTAATAATATAAATGATAGCACCGTAAGTAGAAAAAACAGTTTGAAATATAAAAATAATTAATTCAAATAGCCATTCATGAGAAATCCAACTTAAATTATTATTTACTGCATAATAAGAAAATATTCCTGTATGAGGAATTTTCAAGTTATTAATTATATATTCTCCTGTTTTAAGATGCCAATAGAAGTCATTTCCATAATTAAATAGAAAAATACTACACATAATAATTAAAGTAAAGGTAAAAAATAAAGTTCTATTTTTATTATCTTTCATACAAATCACATACCATTTCAAATGTATTTTAACATATATTTACAAAAAATTTTTTTAAAATATAAAAAAATATAGTAATGATTAAAATTTATGGTATAATAAAAGTGTATATAATAAAGGAGGAGATATTAAATGAAAGAAGCGACTGGAGAATTAAACATGACCGTTGTAACTATTATAGCTATTGGTGCAATTGTTGCATTTTTCTGGTTTATGTGGCCACAAATAAAGAATACAATTAATAACACTTGGTCAAACATAAGCAGCGGAGGCAGTGGTACAAGATGTCCAGCAGGTCAAAGTTATAACGCTGCTACTGGAAATTGTGAAGACGATTAAAAAAAAGTGGTGATAGTGTGAGAGATGCTATAAGTGGTGCAATGACACTGCAAATTATCGTAATATTTATGATTATTATTAACTGTTATTTAGCTTTTAGTGTTAATTACACTAAAGCTTTTCGTGTTAAAAATGAAATTAGAAGTATTATTGAGAAAAATGAGGGACTTACTTGTTCGGCGCTAACACAAATTAATGATTTAATGTTAAAGACTAATTATGGCATGAATTCTGAATTTGAAGAATGGTGCGAGTCTAACGATTATACTGTAGCTGATGCTGGTGCAGGTAAATTTTGCTATAAATATCAAAAGGTAGATGTTACCGGCAATTCTAATGAATCTTCAACATATAAAGGTGCTTACTATACAGTAGCTACCTTTGTGAATGTAGATATACCACTTGTTAATAATTTATTACCATTTGCAGGAAATTTGTTCTTGGTAAAAGGTGAAACAGCACTTATATATTCATCTGGTGCAGTTAGCGGATTACCAAGCAATTGTTCCATAAGTGGAAGATAGGATGATGTTATGAATGTAATTATATCTAATGAAAGACAAGCAGAATTAGCAAATCTAGATATTGAAATTATAAAATCAATAAATGGTGTATTTGAAGCAGATGAACTAATTCAAATGTTCTCTAACTTCTTTTTTGGAAGAATGATATTAGATTTAACAGCATTAAAAGACTACATGGATGTTCGTAATTTACAGAAATTATCTATGTCTTTAGATGTTGAAAAAATAATTGTTTTACTTCCAGATACACCTGAATGTTTAGCACCAAGATTTTTATCAAAACTAATCTCAATGGGAATATATAACTTTACCACTAATCTTGATGGAGTTAATTATTTATTAAATAATCCTAATACTTATCGTGATGTAGCACATCTACATCAAATTGAAGAACCACAGGGAGCATCACCAGGAGGTATAATAGGAGTAGCAGCAAGTGGTTCCAATACAACAATAGTATCAACAGGAACATATATTTTAGGTATTAAAAATGTAACTGAGCATTCAGGAGCTACTATGCTTATATATATGTTAAAAAATGTTCTCAAAGATATGGGAAAAAGAACTATAGCTATTGAAGTTGATAAAAAGGATTTTGTATATTTGAACGATAAGGACATGATTTCAGTTGATAACAATAATTTAGCTAATGAAGTATTAAAACATAAAGACGCTAACGTCATTTTAGTTGATTTAAATAAAGAAGGTAATATTGATGTTTGTAATGAAGTATTATACCTAATTGAACCATCAACTATTAAATTAAATAAATTAATGAGACGTGATCGTCAAGCTTTTGAAAAATTAGCTGGAAAGAAAGTAGTTATTGCCCAAAGTATATTGTCTAGCAGTGATATTAAAGAATTCGAATACGAAGCTAATATCAAGGCATTCTTTGTTATGCCACCTCTAGACGAGAGAAGCAAAAATACAGAAGTTTTGCAGGATTTGCTTAGTAGACTTGGAATTAACAATTACTAGTAATGTGTAAAAAAATGTAAATAATTTTATAATATATTGACTAATGTAGTTAATTTAGTATATTATTTAGTTATGAACGAGGAGGAAATTTATTATGGATTTAGTACAATTAATGACCTGCCCTAAAGATTTAGTTCCAATTTTTAAATTTTTAAGATTTGGAATTTACCCAATTATTCAAATTGGTATCCCAATTCTTTTAATTATTATGGGTAGTATTGATTTAGGAAAAGCTGTAATGTCTAGTGATGACAAAGAAATTAAAGGTGCAACTAGCAAATTAATCAAACGTGCTATTGCTGCCGTTGCTGTGTTCTTTGTTGCTACTGTTGTATCATTATTAATGAACATGTTTGATAGTTCTGGATCTGAAATTGAAACAGGTGAAACAAACTGGGCAGATTGTTGGACAAAATTAACAAAATAAATTTGAATTAAATAATAGTAAAATCATTTTACTATTATTTTTTTTATGTTATAATTAACTTGGTATATTATATATTCAAGGAGTGTACTTATGAAAAAATTTATCAAAACATCAATCTTTTTATTAGTAATGACCATAGCATTATTTAATGATAATAATGTTTATGCAAATGATTGCGATAATTATGCATGCGCGAAATGTATATATGAGGATGAATATGCAAAATACACGTATGATATTGTTGCTACTAGTAAAGGCAAACTAAATATCGTTTTTTCCTCAAAAGAAAATCGTAACGAAATAAATGAGATAACTGCAATAAATATAATAAATGAAATAACTGGAGATAGTTTTTTTACTGATACCAGTACTAATAAAATAAAATGTCCAACTATTTATCAAGATATTAAGGAAGTAGCTGGTCAAACAGATATAAAATTAACAACTAATGATGGTAATCCACTAGAGGCAACATCAGAATCAAATAATAATAATAAGACTATAACTGATGCAAGCCATGGTGGTGGCGGAAGCCGACATGATACCAACTATACTTGTACATATAAAGGACAAATAAGTGGTAAAACATTAAAGATTACTAAAACGTCAACTGAACCTGCTTGGACTATTGAATATCCTGATGGAACTTCAGAACAATTAGATTCTACAAAAGTAGGTAGTAATGTAATGCCTACTGGAAGTTGCCAAGATATATTTTATTTGAATGATGCAAGAGACAAAGTAAGAATGGTTGATGCAAATTCTAAGTATGCTAAGAATTATATAGCTAACTACTGCAATAGGTATAAAGAAGTTGAACAATTTTGCAGTGGCGAATGTAAAGTTGAAAATGCTCTATGTGGCGCAGATGATGGAAATGCCGATAGTGGAAATTGCCCAAAAGAATTAAGACCTATTATAGTTTTTATTAAAAAAGTAGCTGTCAACAGTTTACAATTTATTATCCCAATATTGTTAATTATAATGGGCTCTATAGATATGACAAAGGCTGTTATGTCAAATGATGAAAAAAATATGAAAGATGCAACATCAAAATTGATTAGACGAATAATTGCCGCAGTATTATTCTTCTTTGTAACCACTATAGTTACTATAGTAATCGGAAGAATTGCAGAGGCTGGATTAGATGACACTAATAGCTGGCAATCTTGCTGGTTTGATATAGATTAGGAGTGATAAAATGCATAAAAAATTAGTAAATATATTTATAACTATTGTTTTAATATCTGTTTTTGCTATAAACTACAACGTTTATGCAGCAACTCCAAGTTGTTATCAATGTACGCAAGGCGCTACAACTTTCAATCAGTGGGATTATACTATAGATAATAGTTTTATTACAAGCAATTGTAAAAAAGTAGATAATTCTAACTGTTCATCAACCGTAAAAGAATCTTCTAATGTGACTACTTGTACTTATAAAAATAGTAATGGTGACACAATAACTTATAATCTTAATCACGACACCAAAACGATTTCTAATCCACCAATTATGAGCTATAAGAAAAATTGTCTTGAATATGTAGAAAATCAATTTTCAGAATACGATTCATTCGTAACACCTGGAGTAAACGAAAATAAAGCATATTGTAAATATGATACAATTTATGCAAATGTTCCTTCATCTTATAGCCTATGCAACATTAATATTTATGGATGGGAAGAATCATCAACATTTACATTACAATCTAACAATAGTTCTAGTGCATCAACAACCGACAACAATTCTAAGTATTGCTTATATAAACTTTCAAGCGATAAAAGTTATTTCGAGTTAGCAAGCGAAGGATTGAAATTTACTGGCAGCTATGATCAATATACAGATATTATGATAACAGTGGATTTAAAAAATGAAAAAATACTTACTAACAATATTGAAAGTGTATTAAATGATGGAGCACATTTTGATGCAAATTTCACATATAGCAAATTAATTGATAATTATAATAAATGTACCAAAAAATTATACTGGAACGATAGTACCGGTTCAAGCACAATTGATGATACAAAGCATGAAAGTAATCCTAGTGGTGGCTCATCAGATGGTAATTCAGAAATAGATTGGGGAGATGAAGTTACCAGAAATTGTCAAGGTATTTTAGGAGAAGATTTACTAGACTTCATCAACAAAATCTTTAAATGGATACGCATTATAGCTCCAATATTCGTAATAGTTATGGGTGGCGTTGAATATGCAAGTGCAATTTTAAAAGATGATAAAGATGCACTTAATAAAGCTAACTCTAGATTTATTAAAAGACTTATTATAGCTGTTGCATTATTCTTTGTACCATTAGTGCTACAGTGGTTATTAAATATATTTAATGAAGTTAGTGGTAGCTTTACTGATACCTGTGGAATAGGGAAGTGATTTGAATGGCGAATATATTTTTAACATTAGATACAAGTTTCAGTATGTCTAAAACTTGGATTGTAAGTTTATTTAGAGGCCTTTTTGCCTTTTTTGACAGTCTTATATATACACTAATCAGTTGGCTATTCCGTGCAGTATTTAATTTAGCAAATTTTGAATTATATGGTGTTTATGAAGATATGATGGACCGTGTTTATGTTATTTTAGGTATATTTATGCTATTTAAAATAACAGTATCACTTATTACATATCTTGCTGACCCTGATAAGATAAATGATAAAGAACAGGGAATTTCAAAGTTGATTACTAGAATTATAACAGTAATGGTTATGTTAATAGGTCTTCCAACATTCTTTAGTCTAATGACGGAAGCTCAAAATAAGATTTTGCCAGTAATTCCAAGAATTATAATCAATAGTCCAACTACACTAAGTAGTGATGATGTTACAGGAATTTCTGAAAAGCTAGCCACAACAATGCTCAATGGTTTTGCACATGTAAAAAAGGGATGTAGTAATGCTTCTATATCGAAACCGTTTGATTTTCTGAAAGTTGTAAATGATTCATGTGAGAGCACTGATGATTCTAATTCTGATGCTTATGCATACGATTACTTGCCAATAGTATCGACTATAACTGGTGTTATTATGATATATGTAATATTTTCCTTCTGTATATCAGTAGCAATACGTGCCTTTAAATTAATAATACTAAGGAGCATTTCACCAATACCAGTTTTGAGTTATATTGACCCGAAAGCTGAAAAAGATGGTGGGGCATTTAGTACATGGAAAAAAACTTTTTTTAGTACTTGGTTAGAATTGTTTATTAATTTAGGATTAATTTATTTCATCATATATATAATTGATATGTTATTATCTGGTGATATGTACAAAGGCTTCTTTGATGGTGTTAACTTCCTTGATGGCGTATTCTTACTAGCGTTCTTGTTAATTGGTCTATTAATGTTTGCAAGACAAGCACCACAATTTATATTTGATGCATTAGGAATAAAGAACAAGGGTAACTTCACTAGAATGCTAGGTCTAGGTGCTACAGCAGTAGGTGGAATTGGAGCTATTGGTTCTGCATATCGTTCTAGAAATGAATATGATCAAGCAAATGGTAATGGAAGTCATAAACTTAGAAATTTTGGGGCATCACTATTCACTGGAGCTGCAGCAGTTAATAGTGGTGGCAATGAAATTTTAACAGCAGATAAGCCTAATTTATTAACAGGCATTGATGCTCAGGCAAAAAATACTGCAACTGCTTTAAGAAGAATTAATGCTGGGTCAACTTTAGGAGGAAGATTATTATCTAGAGCCTCAGGAATAATATTAGGTCAAACTCCTGCAGATAAATTTCGAAAAAGAAAAGAAGATTTGGATAATGTTGAAAAACAAATTAAAGATTTTAAATCAACCATTGAATCTAGATTTGATGGAAATGAAGACTTTATGATAAATTATAATGGTCATAGTTTTAACTGGTTAAATTTTGATAAGACTATTACAGCAGCTAATAATGGAGATAGTGATGCTATTTCCACACTATCTAGTTGGGGATTAACTACTCAACAGGCTCGTGAACAATACGAAAAAATTCACAAAGAGGGATATAAGCAATTTACAAGTGCAGTAGTAAATAAAACAGGTGTAAATGGCTCAAAAGACTCTGTTGTTTTAGGTAAATTAGCAGAAGTGAAAGATTCTATTAAAGGCATTTCTGTATATGACTATGATGAATTTGGTGAACTTGTAAAGGATGCAAGTGGAAACCCTGTTTCAATATCTTTAGATACATTGGATTTTTCAAACTATAGTAATGTAGTTAAACCGACGATTGGGGATATTTCCGGTACGAAACGTGATTTAGAAGCTAGTCATGACTATAAAGCAGCAATGGCTGATGATAAAGAAACTAAAAAGTAATAGAAAGGAAAGTGTGATATATAGTGAATGGAAATTATTTAATACCTGCTAATACTAAACGAGGGCAATTAATATTAGGTTACTTTACTCCAACTGATTTAATTATCTTTTGCAGTGGAGTAGGATTAACACTAATATTAGTTATGATAATGCCAATGCAGCAGTTATGGGCCGCCATTCTTTCCATAACTCCTGGTATTATTTGTGCACTACTATGTGCACCAGTTGCTTATTACCATAACGTTAGGCAACTAATAATTGAAATATATAAGTATTTTACAGGTAGAAATCGTTTTGTATGGAAGGGTTGGTGTTTCTTAGATGAATCAGAAGATAAATCAAAGTAAATGGACAGAAGATTGGATAAATATACAATCAATTACTAACGGTATGATAGTCTTACCAAATCAAGATAAAGTTTCAGGAGTAAAAATAACTCCACGCAATATCTTCATCTTGGATGAAGATTCACAAGCAAATGTATTAATAGCACTTAAGAATTTTTATAACACAATCGATTACGAATTTTGGTTAGTAGTTGCAGATAGACCTGTTGATATTTCTGTATATCTTTCTCAATTACAGCTTCAATATCAAAGTCAACAAAATCAACATATTCGTAAATTAATCAGTCAAGATATTCAAAAAGGTAATTACTTTATGAATAATAATGTTGTTGATACAGAATATTATATTTTATTCAAAGAAAGAAATGTTGAATTAATGCAAAAGAAAGTACGTTCTCTTATTAGTGGACTATCAACAGCCGGTTTGATAGCAAGCCAAACTAGTAATGAAGACTTAAGAATAATTTTAGATAACTTTTTAAACGGTGGTTCAACCACTACATTTGGGACGGTGATGCCTCTATGAGTATTTTCAAATCTGAAGTAGCTCCAAAGGGACTACAGTTCAATGCGGGAGATTTTGTTGTTAGTGGTAAATATGCAACTATATTAACAATAGTATCATATCCAAAATATATCTATCCTGGTTATTTATCATCACTAACTAGTATGTCTGGTATTAAAGTTGTAGCTAAACACATACCAGTTCCATTTTCAACTATGTCTAAAATGTTAAATAAGCAAATTGCTGATTTAAAAACTAGATATCAGGAGGAAAGAGACAATACTGTTCGCGAAAGAATAAGATTAGACTATGAATCATTAGAGCAATTCATAACTATGCTCGCAGGAAGTCAAGCCAAAATATTTGACTATCAAATGCATATTATGATTACAGCTGATACCAAAGAAGATTTAGAACTAAAAAAGATAAATGTTAAAAACTACTTAGATGCTATGGAAATGAAAGGTGTTTCACTACGCTTTGAACAAGAAAAGGTATTAAAATCAATTGTACCAATATTCCCAAAACAAGATGTTGAAAATCGTATTGGTACACCAATACCTTCACCAACAATAGCAGCTATGTACCCATTCATATTTGATAGTATTAAAGATCCAGGTTTATCTACATTACTTGGAGTAGATTTTTCAGGTGGAGTTATTCTATTTAATCAATTCTTATATCAAATTAAAAAAGAAAATAATCGTAATAATGCTAACCTTATTATTTTAGGTACATCTGGTTCAGGTAAATCAACAGCAGCTAAATTAATGATTAGAAGTCATATTCGTAATGGTTACCAAATAGTAGCAATTGATCCAGAAAATGAGTTGTATGAAATGGCGACTAACTTTGGCGGAGAATCAATTGATTTAGGTAAAGGTGGAGAATATGGAATGGTTAATCCACTTCAAATAGTAATTGATGCCGATGAAGACGAGATTAAAGAAGGACTTGGATATACCGTTTTAACTAGAACATTACAGTTCTTAAAAGGTTTTATGCGTTATTATGATCCTTCCATTGAAGAAGATGTACTAACTATGTTTAGTGAAGTAGTTCAAGATACATATCGTCGCTTTGGAATTGACTTTAATAGTAATTTTTACAATTATCAAGCAAGTGATTATCCAACATTTTCTGATGTTTATGCAACTATCAAAGGTAGACTATTATCAATGACAGAAAAAACTCAAGAACGTGATATTATGGAAAAACTTGAGTTAAAGATAAGACCATTAACACAAGAGTTAAAATATTATTTTGATGGTCATACAACAGTCAATCCCAATACAGATTTTATTATATTTAATATTAAGGAATTAATGAATTCCGCAGATAATATACGTAATGCACTATTTTTCAATATATTAAAATATGCTTGGGGACTATGTCTTGATAAAAGTATCAATACATGCTTAATGGTAGATGAAGCTCATGTCTTATTATCAGGTAGCAATGCTCTAGGGGCTGAGTTCTTAGCTCAAGTTCAACGTCGTGCTCGTAAATATAACACAGGTTCAATCATTATTACACAACAACCTAGTGACTTTGCAGCTCCGAATGTTATTATTCACGGTAAAGCAATTTTCGATAATGCCTCTTATTACTTAGTAATGGGACTTAAAAAGCAAGCTGTTGATGACTTAGGTAGATTAATTGATTTAAATGAAAATGAAAAAGAGAGTATAAAACGTTATTCACAAGGAGAAGCATTATTCGTTTGTGGAAATCGTCGTATGCGTATAAATGTTATTTTAACTCCAGAAGAACTTGAATCGTTCGGTTCTGGTGGAGGACTATAGAATTTTGAAGTAAAGGCAGGTGAGCTGTATGGAAGAAGAAGATTTAGAACAACAAAAACAAGCGGAAGCTGCTCAAAAAACAGCTCATGTTGCTGGAAAAGCTGCAGCCACTTATTTTGGTGGAGGAGCTGGTGCAAAAGCCTACGATATGGCTAGTCAAACTGCTGTTGGTCAAGAATTAGAAAAAGCAGCCGGTAATAGAATTCAGAATAATCCAGCTCTAAATAAAGCTAGTCAAAAATTAAATGATTCTGGAGCTTTAGATGCGGTTGATAAAGGAATGGATTTAGCAAGTGGTGGTACACCAAGTGAATTACCAGTTCAAAATGGTATAAATTCTCAATCAAACGGTGGCCTAGGTGGTTTAAACACTGGCAATACGAATAATAAAAGTAATACATCAAATGGTAATAATACATCGAATGATAGTAATAGTAGTAGTGAAAATAGTAATAATTCCTCAAATATTAGCGGTGATGGCCTATCTTCAGGAATATTTGGAAATAATAAAAAGAAAAAAATAATTACAATCATAAGTGCAGTAGCGCCATTCTTCTTTACCATAGTTTTAGTTCTTTTTGCAGGTGCTATGGTTATGTACCCTATAGAAATGGCTATTGAGTATATAAGAGGGATATGGGATAACATAGTTAATTTCTTCACAGGAACTGCTCAAGAGGCACAGGAAAAGTATTATGAAGAATTAAAAAGTGTTCAAACCGATATTAGCAAGAAATATGATATTTGTATTGATATCAATTTAATTACAGCTACATTACTAGTGAGAAATAATTTTGAAGATTCATTAATAGACGGTGAAAAACCGATAGATGAAGAAGATGTTTCTTACTCTGATTCCGATTCAGAAGATGAGGGTAGTGTAAAGAAAATGTACAAAAAAATGAACAAACAAGTAAGACTACTTGCTAATATGCAATTTAAAACAAAGAAGTATGGTTTAAACAAAGATTTAAAAGATAGTACAGGTTATTATTGTAGTAATCCTACATTACAAACTCCAGTTACTGCGGATACGGTAGACTCATATTATAAACCAGGCTTTAATACAGACACAATTTTAGATAGTTCAAGTGCTGAACTAGTAGCATCAAACGATAAAAATGGTTTATTTACGAAAAGAGTTAATGAAGAGGTTAATTACGAATTCAACATATATCAACCTCCATTTGATTCAGAGGGTAATTGTAGTGAAAAGTATGCTAAGGATATGTTGCCACCAACGCAAAGAGAAATTAGTATTGGTGACTACAGTACTAGAACTGAAAGTGTATATTATTGGAATTTAATTAATTATTTTGTTCCAAACTATTATAAAGATTATTTGCCAAGTTCAGATGCTGAAGATTATGAAAGAAAAGTTATTGCTATAGCAGACGATATATACTTATTATATGATCAATATGGTCCAAGCCAAACCTGTGCTGCTAGTTATCAAGGCCCATCAAGTTTGTGCCCAAATGGTATTACTATTGAAGGCGAAGGAACAATTGATTTTGAAGAATATGTTGCTGGTGTTGTATCTAGAGAAGCATATACATCAGAAGGAATCGAGGCCTTAAAAGCTCAGGCAGTTGCAGCACGTACATATGCAATCAAAGTAACTGATTACTGCCAAAAAACTATTTCAAACAGTACCAATGCTCAAACATTTACAAAGGATATTAATGATGCTGCGAGACAAGCAACAAATGCTACAGCCGGTGAGGTTTTAATTGATTCAAACGGTAAAATATTTGCTTCTCAATATGATTCATTCTGTTATGACGATTCAGATTGTCCAGATGCTAAGAAAAATGCTGATGGTACTTATACAGTTACCTATACCAAAGTGCCAAATGGAGAAAAACATGTAGTAACATTAAGTGATACAGCACAATATGGTAGAATTACTCATGGTCAGGGTCATGCTCATGGTATGAGCCAATTAGTATCATATCAAATGGCAAAAGAAGGTAAAAATTACCAAGAAATATTATCTTATTTCTATTCAGATGGTGTAACTATTAGTTTAGTATTATCACCAACTACTACTGATGGAGCTACAATCATTAATCGTCCACTTACACAATATCTAAATGAATCAGGTGTAAGCATTAATGATATGAACCAAGTTATTTATGATCAAGTAAGAAAAGCAGGAGTTAGTACTAGAGCTGGTGTTGTTGCTGCTGGTGTAACATTAATAAATAACTTTTACTCTCAAACCGGACACATTCTCCCTTATGAATTATATCCTAGTGGAAAATACAGTGGATATGGTATGGATCCAAGCTGGGGTACCAACACAGGTAGAACAGACTATCCATCAAACGGACTTGATTGTAGTGGATTTATATCATGGGCTGTTCATAATGGAGGTTACCTATACGAGGTTAAAAGTGCCAAAGGTTGGGGTGATTCAGGAGATAAAAGAAAATGGTTTAAAGGTACAACTGATTCATCAGCTAAACCAGGTGATTTAATTTATAATGCACCACAGAGTGCTAATGGAACAACAGGACATATCAGAATGATTGTTGATGTTACCAAAGATGGTTATGTAGTAGCAGAAGCAAGTGGTAGAAAAAATGGTGTTAGAATTACCACTATATCATTTACAAGTACAGGTTCATATTACTTAGTAAATATGGATAGTTACTATGCAAATAGTAAAGCCGTAACAGATTATCCACAATAGGGAGGTACTATGAAAAGAAAAATATGTGTACTATCAATTCTTCTTTTTTGCATAACAGGATGTCATGCCAATTATGATTTAGAAATATATAATAACCAAGTGAAAGAAAACATGCAATTTATAAATAATGATTCTTCCACTTGGGATAGTACTGTTCAGTATGATTTAAGTTATCGAGAATTACTGAAGGCATCAGTAGATTATCCATATCCAGCATTTAATAATGCCGTTGTTGATGAAAATGATAGTATTAAATTAGATGGAGTTGAATATTACGATAACACTTTAATATCTAATGCTACTGAGTTGGGACAAAAATTAAAATATAATAAGTTTGATTTAACTAATTTTAATGAATCATCAATAGTAAAAAAATGTTATCAGTATTTTAACGTCATAGAACAAGATGATAATATAATATTATCAACTTCATTAGAAAATTTATGCTTCAAAGAATATCCACTGTTAGATCGTATAACTGTTAACATAAAAACTAATCATAAAGTAGTAAGCAGTAATGCTACTAAAACTAAAGGATATAATTATACATGGGACATAACTAGAGATAGCAGTAATGATAGTGCTATTACATTAACTATCAAAAAAAATGAATTTATCTTCAACTATGAAAATGAATTCATCAAAAAAATTATTTACATCATTCTAATAATTGGTATAATACTAGGTGTTGGTAGTATTATCTACTTCTATATTAAAAATAAAAACAAACAATTGAATGAGATTTAGGAGGAAGGGTATGAAATTAAAATTTAAAGCTGATGCAACAGATGTTTTAATATTTATTTTATTTGCGATATTTCTATTTTATATAGTTTGTTTGGGAGTTTTAAATTTTCCAGAATTAGCCTTAAGAGGACATTTCTATGGACTTAATCCATTACCAGCACTAGCACCAAATAGAATAGTAGCTACTCTTGTTTTTTATCTTATATTTTTAGCTGCAATCTTTATGTCAGTTTCTTCATATTTCTTTGAGAGAGAAAGTGGTTTTGGTTTTTCAACAGAAAAATCTTCAAAGGGTTATAGTCACTGGGCTAAAGAAAAGGAAATAAAAGAAGACAAGGGTGTAGCTATGGTAAAACCAAATGCTGAAAACTCTGATGTTGCCGGTATTCCATTAATCATTAAGAAAGATGAAGTATGGGTAGATAATGGTGAATACCACTCATTAGTAATTGGTGCAACAGGTTCTGGTAAAACCCAAACTGTAATTTTCCCAACCGTAGAAGTTTTGGCTAAGAAAAAAGAGTCAATGATTATTACTGACCCTAAAGGTGAAATCTATGAAAAAACTTCAAACATGCTACGTGAAAAAGGTTACGAAGTATTAGTACTTAACTTCCGTGATCCACAAAATGGTAGTGCTTGGAATCCATTATCTTTACCATATCGTATGTATAAATCTGGCAATCAAGATAAAGCTATTGAGTTATTGGATGACTTAGCTTCTAATATCCTGTATGAGGAAAAAAGTGGTAATGCCGATCCATTCTGGGAAAAAACTTCAGCCGATTATTTTGCTGGACTTGCGCTTGGTATGTTTGAAGATACTACAGAAGATAAAGTAAATATTAACAGTATTAGTTTAATGACTACTGTTGGTGAAGAAAAATTTGGTGGTTCAACCTACATAAAAGAATACTTCAACTTAAAAGATCCAAGTAGTGCTGCTTATACCAATGCAAGTGGTACTATCATGGCTCCAAGTGAAACAAAGGGAAGTATCATTTCCGTATTCAAACAAAAAATAAAACTATTTGCATCACGTGAAAATCTTTCCGAAATGTTAAGCCATAGCGATATTGATTTAGAAAGTATTGGTGAAAAACCTACAGCATTATTCATCGTTATTCAAGATGAAAAGAAGACTTATCACCCATTAGTTACTATCTTATTAAAACAATGTTATGAAACATTAATCGCAACTGCTCAAAAACATGGTGGAAAACTTCCTGTTAGAACAAACTTCCTACTTGATGAGTTTGCCAATATGCCACCATTAAAAGACATAACTACTATGATTACAGCGGCACGTAGTCGTCAAATTCGTTTTACTATGATTATTCAAAACTTTGCTCAGCTTGATCAAGTATATGGAAAAGAAAATGCAGAAACTATCAAAGGTAACTGCGGTAATATTATATATTTGATTACTACCGAATTGAAAGCTCTTGAAGAAATTAGTAAAATGTGTGGTGAGGTAAAATCTAAAAAAGATGATAAAACAGCTTCAACACCACTTGTAACTATTAGTGATTTACAACGTATGAAACAATTTGAAGTTATAATATTACGTATGCGTAAAAATCCATTCAAAACTAAATTTGTGCCATATTATCAGATGGAATTTGGAAAAAAATATGCAAGTGCTGAATATCCAGAGCGTGAAAAGGAAGAAGTTCATACTTTCGATTTAAGGGAATTTGTTAAGGAAAAGAAAAAAGAAAAGTTAATGCAAATGATGAATGATCCTACTGCAAATCCACCAGGTGGTATGCCTATGGGAATGCCAGTTGCTGGAGGAATGCCTGGAGGAATGAATGGTTTCCAACAACCTAATAATATGTTTGGACCTAGAACTAATCCTATGATGGGCAATATGCCTAATAATCATAATATGCCAAATAATACTAGCACAGGTGCTGGTCTTAATGTAGATGATATAATCAAAAAAATTGATGCAAAAATTGCTGAAATTGAACAAGAAGAAAAACAACAAAAAGAAAAAGCTAGTGAACCAAAACAAACAACTGAACCTATTTCAGAACCTCAACCAAAACCTTCAACAATTGATATTAACCCTAAAAATGAACAAAAACCAGTTGAGGAGAGAAAAATATCTATTGATGATTTATTAAAACCTAAATCAACCAATACTGAAATTACTAATATTAGTTCTAAAGAAACACCAGTTACTGAGCCTTCTAGCTCACCTTCTAATGAAATGGTGTCCCTAGAACAACCATCAGTAAAAGAACCAATAATACATGAAGAAAAGATGCCACCTAAGAACGATAACATTAGCGATGATCAATTTTTCGATGATTTCTTTGATGATTAGTATATTTAAAATAGTTAGTGCTTATGCATTAACTATTTTTTTGTGGTAATTGTACACATAAAGAATATAATATATTGGAGCTGATTATATGTATGATTCTATTGACATTAATGAAATAGATCAAATTCATATTTCTACTACCAACACTTTAACAGCAAACTCTAGGATCTTACTTGATATAAGAGATAAATATGAATATATAATAGAAAATATTAGAAATTCTGTTAATATTCCCTATAATTATTTAGCACTATTACCAGAAAACTATCTAAACAAATCGTCAACTTATTACATTTATTGTGATAGCGGAAAAAAAAGTCGAAAATTATGTTTATTATTAAATCAATTAGGTTATAAAACGGTTGATTTAATAGGCGGTTATCAACATTATCATAAAAATTACTGAATTGTCATAAAAAATCACTACATTAATGTTATATAATATTGATGTGGTGATTTATTTATGAATGAATATCTAGAAATAATTAAAACTTCAATTTACTTTTTTCCAGTAATAGCATTTATTTTTACTGTACCATACATTTTATATCAATATCATAAATATGGTTCAATTTATTATCTGCGAGTAATCATAATATATTCATTTATCTTATATTTAATGACTGCTTATTTTTTAGTAATATTACCTTTGCCAACCATTGAAGAAGTAAGTAGATTGACAACCCCAAGAATGCAGTTGATTCCGTTTAGCTTTATAAATGATTTTATTAGAGAAACGTCTTTATCTATTAGTGATGTAAACACATATTTAAAGGCATTATTAGAACCATGCTTCTATGTAGTAGCCTACAACATTTTATTATGTTTACCATTTGGAGTATATTTACATTACTATTTTCAAAAAGATTTAAAAAAGACCATTTTATATACTTTCTTATTAAGTTTGTTTTTTGAATTAACACAATTATCAGGTCTATATTTTATTTATCCTAGAGGGTATCGTTTATTTGACGTAGATGATTTAATATTAAATACTTTAGGTGGTATTCTAGGTTATTATGTTGGCTCATTATTCATAAAATTTTTGCCAAACAGAAACAAAATAGATGATAGGGCATATGAACTTGGGCAAAGAGTATCATTTCTCAAGAGATTTGTTGCCTTTAATATTGATTTCATATTATATATAATTATGTCATGTATTATTTCAATGTTTACTAATAATAACCACTATTATCAACTAATAGAGATGATTGTTTATTATATCTTAATTCCTACTATTTATTCAGGAAAAACATTAGCATATAGTTTTGTTAATTTAAAAATCGAGACTAGTAGTAATTTTCCAAAACGTCAAATAATTATAAGACAATCAATTTGGCTTACAGAAATGTTTGTTATTCCATATCTACTATTT
Organism: uncultured Bacilli bacterium; assembly: GCA_934148875.1. Lineage (GTDB taxonomy): Bacteria > Bacillota_I > Bacilli_A > RF39 > UBA660 > Alloscybalousia. The sequence continues at coordinate 292 of CAKPDJ010000003.1, read as the reverse complement.
AGATTATCAATAAATTTATTATTAGCACATCTATATATTTTAGTTATATTAATAGTTATATTCACAGTGATTTATTATTTGTTACTTTTAATATGCATTATAAGAAAGAAAAATTTAATATGCGATAAAATCAGTAAAACTACTATTATTAGTACAATTCATAAAAAAGTATAAATATAATTAATTAATGATTGTTTTTAATACCAATTTTAAAATTCTAGTAAATAGATTTTTAAGATTGGTTTTTATTTTAGCTTAAATTATTAAAAATGGTCATTTTACATTAATATAT
>CAKPDJ010000002.1 GCA_934148875.1 uncultured Bacilli bacterium | reverse complement strand
CTATTATATAAGGGGGATATAGTCTTTTTAAAAACATTAGTCGAAAAAGTTGTATAAAATATTATGTAACACGAACATTCCTATATATATCAGCCTATATATCAGCCTATATATGCGTGTTTAAAAATTCTCGCAAAATTTTTTGCAAATCTTTCTGCTCGATTCTTTTTGATAAAGAATTCTCTTTATACCTATCATGTACTTGTTTATGGCAGCTAGGACATAGGCTTATTAGGTTGTTATTAAATAGTCTCATATTCCAACAATCTTTAAGCTCTACAATATGATGAACTACTGCTGCATCTACTGTCTTTCCTTTAGATAAACAACGTAGGCATACTCCATAGTCTCTATTTAATATATATACTCTTTTATTAATCCATTCAATAGTTCTATAGAATTTATCATACTTATCTTCTCTTGATATTCTTGCCATAGATTTATGTGCATCACAGTATCCATTAGTATTGTTAGTTAGATTATGGCAATATGGTACTCTACATTCTTTACTTGCTTTAGCTACCATTCTATTCCTCTTCCCTCTTCTATTTAATAAGAGTAAATAGTCTATCTATATCCTCTGGTTTATGTCCATCATATGCTGGTGCATTAGGTAACTCTTTTACTTTAAATATATCCCAGTAATCTTTATGATAATGATAAGTATAATTACCTTTTGCTGTAGTTACTCCTACTATAAAGTAATCTTCATACATTGTATTATCTTCATGCTTCCATGACTTCCATGCTTTATCTTTATAGGTATTGCATATTACTGCAAATAGTATTGCTCTATGATGATATAATTCTTCAAAGGTATGTGAACCATCTGATATATTACTTTTATCTTCTAATTCGCTAATTAATCTGTTTATTTCACTTTCATATTGCTTCTTTGTTATATAAGCAGTAAAAGAGTTTTTTTCTTCTGGTATCTCATCTACTATCTTTACTTGTACTTTATGGTTTCTCATAATTATTTCTCGTTCTTACCTAATACATTTCTTTCTATTCTATCTTCTACTCTTCTGTTCATCCACATTAATGCTTCTTCTATATGAGTTAATGCATGTTCATTTTCTTTACATGCAAATGGTCCGGCTTGAAAGTCTTTTAATCTATCTCTTACTATTTCTAATAGATCACTGTCTATTATTCCTTGAGTAGAGTTTATATCTTTTCTTGGTCCTTCTTGAAATTTAATTATTCTTACATCATATGCTGCATCCTCTTCTGCTTCTACTACTATATGATATTCATGATGTGCTCCACCGTTTCCTTTTTCATCTGTAGCATAAATAGTGTTTAACTTTTCTCTTTTTTGAATTGTATTTAATTCTCTCATTCTTATTCCTCTTCTAAAATTTATTTTATTTCTAGAATATATTTAATCTTATATTTAGTTGATTAGATTATTCTTGAAATATTTTTTTAATATAATTAGGTTTTATTTTATTGTTGTTTTTTCTTTAGTTCATCTCTTCTTATTGATTCTATTACATATGCTATTGTTAATAATTGTTGTTGTATTTCTTCTATACAGTAATAGATATCTTTTAGTTTATTATTTAATCTTTTGTCTTTAGGTTCTTCTTCTATTATTGTATCTAGTCTATATTTATCATTTGTTATTAGTACATTTATTACTTCTAGGTTTTCTAGGATGTTATTCATTGCTCTGCTCCTTTTTTAAGGAAGTATCCTTAACAACCTCTTAATACTATCCTTTAGGTTGTAACTTTTCTATTCTCTCGTTACAGTAGTCAATAAGAATTTCTTTTATCTTAGGATCTGTACATTCTTTTGCTTTTTTAATTATTGAGATTATTTCTTGGAGTTGTTTTACTAGATTAGTTAAGTTTTTATTCTGTAGGTTTTCTTTTTTCTTTTGTTCTCTTTTATCTTCTATGTCTCTTATTAACATGTTTAAATATTTTATCTTATAGATGTTTGTTGCTAATGGTCTATACTTCCCATTAATAAAATGAATACTACCTATAACTTCAAAAGGTAGGTTAATGCGTCCATAATCTTTTAGGTAATAAGTTACTCCATCATTTGCTTTTATTATAGGTTCTGGTCCTTCATATTCTACTTTACCATAGATTTTCTCTTTGTTACTTTCGTATAACAAAACGTCATTTATATATATTCCATTATCTTTACAATCTTTAAAGTTAATTGGTATATCATATGGTCCAGCTTTCGCTATACTCTTTGAGTATTCATATTCTTTAGTAACTTCGTTTACACGTCTAAACATATATTCTCCCTTTAGTCTTTTATTACTTTATAGATTTTAGAAGCTAGTTTAACAATAGATTTTACTTTCTTTCCAAAAGGTATTAGCTCAATTATTCCTAGTTCTTCTAATATGTCCAATATCTGCTGAGCTTTATCTAGTGCTACTCCTACCTCTTCTGCTAATCCTTCTGCATTTACTGTAGATTCTTTTTCCAAAGTCTTTAAAGTTTTATTAAGACTTTGTGCCTCTGGAATAGTTATTCCTGTCTTAGATTCTACTTCATGCATAACTAGATTTAATGTCTTTGCCTGCATTGATGTCACCTCTTTTTTTATAAAAAAATAGCAGGTAAATTGAATTACCTGCCTCTTATAACTAATTACATTATATACCTGTTATTTTTAGAGTTAAAGTTTAATTAATTTTAATTTGAGTTTTAACTTAGTATTATATTAGTACATACCTGTTAAATATGGTATAATATTCTAGTATCTGTTTTCACTTTTTTTCTTATAAAGAAGCCTCCTATTTAGGTTGCTTCTTTTCTTTATACCAATGATTTCGTTCTACTCCTGCTCTATCATATTTCCTCCAATAATGATTTGAATTATCTCTATTCCATTTATTAAGATTTTCTGATACTATCTTATAATGTTTTTCACATGTTCTCATTCCTGGTATAGCTGCATCTCCACAAAAATAACACAACCCTAATTCTACCCTTAAATTTCTTGGAACATTTTTTCTTTTATTATTATTTCTATGTATTTCTTTTACATGACATTCTATACATTTTTGTCCTACTTTTGCTGGCCTTTTTAAACATTCTCTACATACTCCAAATGCTATGCATAATTCCCTCTTCCTCTTTAAATATCTTCTCCGTTGTTCTTTAGATAATTCTGATCTTGTTCTCTCAGATTGCTCTTTTCCTTTTTCTAAACATTCAGCACATTTAAGTCTTCCATTCCATGCTTTTTCTTTACCACAATTTATACAATACCCTTTTTCTTTTAACCATTGTCTATATTCATTCATATTGACCAACACCTCTTTATTATTAGTATAATCATGTTATCTATATTTATTCTAAAATAAAAAAGGGACCTCTTCAGGTCCTTTTTATTACTACTATTCTGCTTCATACCTTAAATAACTTAACATCCTAAGGGTTTCTCTAAACTCTTCATTTAACATATCATACAATTTATTAAAGTCTTCACCAGCTGTATCTTTTAAATCTACTAATAGTTTAAATTTACTTTCTAATTGGTTAATGTATTCTTCTGTATAATAGTCATCTTCTTTTACTCCTAAAACCTCTCTTAGTATTTGGTACTTATCCATTTTGTATAAGTCTGCTATCTTTTTCATTTAAAATCTCCTCATTTAATTATTTATTCCTGTTTCCAGGATATGTACTAGAGGACTTTTGTCCTCCTTTATATTATTCTTCTATATCATCATCTTCTTCAAATTCTGTTATTTCTTCGTATGCTTCTAAGTATTCATCTTTATCCATAATGTCGCAGTAGAATGTAACTAATGTATTTTCTCTTGAAATATTCCATGTAAAAGCTTTATCTTCTATTATTGTTGCTCCTTCTTCTTTACTTTCATCTATCTCTATTCCATATTGTCCTAATTCTGCTTTAACTTCTTCTACTGAATATTCTGGAATTATATAAGCACTTTCTAATATCCTATCATTAAATTTTCTTACTAAACTTTCTAACATATTTTCTATCTCCTTTAACCTTTTATAGTATAATATATGCTCAAAAAGTTAAAATAGTACCAAAAGTTAAAAAGTTTTTTAAAAAAATTTATAAAAAAATAGAGATAATTAATTATCTCTATTTTAAAAGTATACTAGAAAGGTGTGTATTTTTATTATATCCTATTTTTTGATTTTAATTCATATTTTTTATAAACTTTTCACTAGGCATTATTAAATTTAATATAGAACCCAGTATTAAAATTATATTTAGTATAGGTATTATAATCCATAATATTATTATTATAACTCCATCTATTGTTTTATTTATCTTTTTACTTGGATTTTCTTTTCTAACTTCTTTGATTTCTTTTCTATACAAAAACATTCTAAAGTATACCAATAATAAAGATATTACTGCTATTATTACTGTTCCTAAATAAATTTTTAATAACATCTTTTATTCTCCTTTATTTTATTAAGTTAGCTAAGTATTTTATTACTTAATTAGATGTATCTAGTTGTCTTTTTAATTCTGCTACTTTAGAATATATTTCTGCTTCATTTTTTGTTCTTTCCATAAATAATTCTTCTTTTAACCTTTTATTATCTTCAATTAACATATCTATATCGCTTTTTGTATAGGCTTTTGTATATCCATTTTTTAAATCTTCAAAAAATATTGGTTTTTCATTTAACAGATCATCATCTTCTATTTTTTCATAAGTTTTTTCAAATATGTCTGGTTTACATGGATAAAATTCACCATTAACACCTTTTATTACGTAATCCTCAACTTTAGCTTCCATAACTCCTTCTAATGTTTTTATATATAATTTATTACAAGCCCTACCTATTTCCCCACTTTTTAATTGAGGTAATAACCATTCAACACTTTCATCTGTTCCATCAAATTGTACTGCTTCTACTTCAACTGGTTTTTTTATATATTTACTCATAAATATCCCCTCTTCCATATAAGTTATTCTCTAATTGCTTTTGAATAATCTATTTCTAAATCTTCTATGTTCCAAGTTTCTATTTTATTATCTTCACTTATAGTAATAGCCATTGTTTTTCCTGCTTCTCTAACAAAATCTACTATATACATATCAAATGCTGGTGCATAATTAAATAATTTTATTACTTTTAATTTTATCACTTTATATTCCTTCTATTTTTCTTTATGAGTTTGATCAAATAATTTTCTCATTAATCTATCAGCATCAGATCCAAACTCTTCAAATACTCTTCCTTGTTTATATGCTACTGCAGATAATATAGCAGATAAATGAAATAAATCTAATCTATTAAGTTCAAACTTAAAAAACGGTTTTTCTTTTCCAAATGATGAAGTATTTTTTAATTTTATAACATCATAAGTTATACTATTAGGATTTTCATTAATTGAAATTTCAAATGCTTCATTTTCTGACCATGAAAAAATAGCATGATATAATGAATTTTCCATCATATTAGCAATAAAACCATCTAAATAACTCAATAAATTATAATCTCCATCACAGTTTTCTTTTATATACTCATATAGCTCTTCAAATGTAATATTATTCATTTATAGTAATCCTTTCTTTTTTAAATATTTTATTTTTCCTTTCAGTTTCTTTTCTTTTAGCTTTAGTTTATTTGCTGTTTCTTTTAGTGTATTAGTCTTTAGTAAGGTTTTTATTCTTTTTGCTTCTTGGATGCTCTTAGGTGTTAGATTATTATAATAGTCTTCTATTAGTATATCTATTTCTTTTGTATTTTCAAAGTAATATGTTTCTTCTATTTCTTGTTTTAGTTTTTCTTTAGGTATTTTAGCTTTATAACTTTCTTGTATTAGATCTATTATTTCCTTCATAATTCTCCTCCTTTAAGGAAGTGTCCTTAAAATCCTCTTATAATTATTAAATCTTTTTAATATCTTTTAATGCCATGTATTTCTTTTGATACTGTTTCTTTCTTTGTAGCTTACATCTGTCACAGATAGTTACTTTATTTCTACTCATGACAGTTGCTCCACATCTATTACAATATTGAGGTTTTATTCTTATAAAGTTAGTACATTCATCACAACATGTTTGTTGTACTAAACACTTTCTACTGTAATTTTGACATATCTCTGATTGCCAGTAGTCATTAGCATCATATTTTTCTTTCATTTGCTTATATATTATATTGCAGAATTTAGTAAGGTTTTCTTTTACTTGTTTTCTTTCTGCTCTATTTAAAGTGGTATGCTTTATATTTCTATCTGGTCTATTATCTCCAAATTTACCATTACCTATATATTTAGCTGCTATATCTATATTATCTGTTAAATACATGGAATATACTTTTCCTCTTATAGCCTTTTCTGATTTATCTATACATCCTGCAATTTGATTATAATTCTTGTGTTGTTTTATCATTTCTGTTAAAATTTCAAAATGTTCTTCTGTCCATGGGCTATTTTTACTTGCTATTAATGGTCTTTCTTTAAGTTTTAACTCTAGCATTCTTCTATCTATAGCACCTTCTGTTCTATTTAGCATTTCAGATAGTTCTTTTCTGTTATATTTAAATTTTCTTAAAAGTTCTATAAGTCTTCTATCTTCTTCTGGTGTCCATGGTGTAAGTTTTTTAGTTTTAGCTCTATCATTTATCCTTTTTTCTTTAGCCCATTTAGGTTCTGGCCCTAAGCTATTTTCTTCAAAGTCTTTAAAATCAAATTTAGACTGATGTTCTTCTGCCCACTTCCAGAAGTCTTTTATATATACTACTTTCCATTTTTTCTTTTTTACTGTTTTATGCTTAATAGGAAAACCATCTCGTTCTAATCTCTGCATATGATATGAAGGATTTTTACCTCCTAATATTGTTTGCATTAATAGATAAAATGTTATATATTCTCCATTTTCTAAAAAAGATCCAAGGCTTAATCTGTTTTTTTTTACTACTATTGCATTTTCACTTCTGTTTAATTTTTTAGCTATAGCCTTTATAGATAGATTTCCCCAGTTTTCTGTCAAAAACTCTTCCTCTTCTTTACTCCATCTCAAGTTGTTCTCTCACCTTTCTTAAACTATTTGTATTAAATAAATGCTGTACTTTCCCTCTTACTGTTGTTTCATTTCTACCTAATGTCAACATTATTTGATTATATTGTTTACCTTCTCTTATCATTTGTTTTAATAGATTTATTTCCTCTTCAGTCCAGTATTTCTTTTTAGGTTTCCCTATATTAGGTTTTATGTTTAATTGACCTAATTGTTTTCTTATACTTCCCTCAGATCTATTTAATCTTTTTGATATTTCTGTTATATCAAAATTTTTATTTAAATCTATCATCATATTTATTTCTTCTTTACTCCATGCTCCTCTTCTTTGCTTATATTGAATATCTTCTTTTCTCTTTTCTTTTACCCACTTAGGTTCTTTCCCTAGGACATTTTCTTCAAAATTAGCGAAGTTTAAATCTCCTTTATTTTCCTTGGCCCATTTCCAAAATTTATTTATATCTATTACCTTAATTCTTTGGCAATGTATTTTTTTATTAATACATGGTATTTTAAGTTTTAACATTTTTCTATATGTTGCAGCGGTATCTCCATCATTTATAGTTCTGCACAATTCCTTTAAAGTAATATAACTTCCATTTTCTATATATCCACCTATTTTTTCTTTAATAGCTTTAGAACGTACAGCTTGTATGCTTCTACCTAATTTTTTAGCTATAGCACTTATAGGGGTTTCACCCCATCTTTCATGTAGAAAATCTACTTCTTCTTGTGACCATAATCTTTCTTTAGGTATTTTATATCTATTAGCTGCTGCTCTTATTCGTGTTTCTGATACATTAAAATATTTTGCTATTTCTTTTGTTTCACATTTAGAATAGTTTTCTCTTAAATATTCTACATCTTCTTTAGTCCATATTTTTTGCTTATTTATTTTTAAATTTTTAACTTTATAAACAATTGCTCTTTTAGTCCGTCTTGGTAGCATTTCTGATAATTCATTTATTGTATGATTTTTATAATTTTCTTTTAATATTTCAATTTCCTTCTCTGACCATAATTCCAATTTAAACCTCTCCTTCTATTGTTATTATACCCAAATTTGGAATATTTATAAAAAAAAAGAGCCTCTTTCGAGACTCTTAGCGTATTATAAATTGAATTCAAAGAAGAAACAATACCTTGATTCATATATATATAGTAATATAATAAAAGCACCTTTTCAAGTGCTTTTATTAATTTAAGAGGATTTTATTTTTAAAATTAATCACAATATATTAAAACTATTTTTTATCGAATAAACGTTTTTTGAATTATTTGAAATAGCAAGCTATATAGCTTTGAAGTGGTATTGGCTTCTATAATACGCCTTCACTTTTTATCAAAGATTTTATCGAGCTTTAATGATTGAAGTTTAATCTTTAATATTAAAGAACTTTAAAATTTAAATTTTATACTTTTAACTTTATGATTTAAACTTTTATTAAAACTTGAGTTATTCTATATACCAATCCCAAATGTGGTATAGCTATTGCTTAGCTTTTAAATACATATCTATTTTTACCTTATAGATAAAAAGGATTATAGAATTTATACTCTTCATATAACTTGCAAAATTAATTATACTTCTATTTCTGTAATAGCATTTGAAGTACTTAGTACATAATCTACTTCACTTTCAAAACTATCTATTTCATTTTCTAATTTTTCTATTACTTTTTCTATATTTAATGGATCAACTAAAGCAAATTGCTCTTTATTCCTATATTGTTCTGAAAAAGTTAATACTAATTCTTTATCTGCATCAGGGTTAGATGTAAGATTCCCTAATTGTCTTTCTAATGAATATTCTACTTGTTCATTTCTATTATTAATAATTGCTTTTAAATTATTTAATTGATTTTTTAATTCTTCTGCTAATTTCTTTTCATACTTAATTGATTCTTTTCTTTCTATTGCTGATGCTACAGTCATTTCTTTTCCAGCTATAGTTACCAAAGTTTCTGCATTAGATTTTACTATCTTTTCTTTTATTTCTTTTCTTCTAGTAATTAAATCTTTAACACTTTGCATATCTGCTTTGACAACTGCTTTAAATTCCTCTTCAGTTATATTATATTCCAGCTTATTCCCTTTTTTATAAGTAATTACTTTCAAGTTATCAATTGTTTTAGTTATTCTCTTATCTAATAGCTTTAATTCTGCTAAAGCTCTATGTATTGAATATTTGGCCATATTTACACCTCTTATATTAAATTATATTCTTATTTTATCCTTATAAATTAATTTTATACATAAAAAAGCACATTTAAGTGCTTTTTTGTACGAGTATGATTTTGTATGATTTTGTATAAAGGGTTCTGTTTTTAATTAATAATAAAGGAAGTTACGTGTAAATAACTTCCCCCTGCAAGATAGAAACGACAATAAAAAATTCACATTTATATTATATACTATTTAGTATAAAATATACATATGATTAGTAAATTTTTATTAGCATAAGGGGTTAAAGGTTAATTAGTGTTACTATATTATTACCATTATTTTTGTTTTATACACAAAAAGCTGTAAAAATACAGCCTTTTGTAAATACACGAGACTTTATAAGAAGTTACTACCATTTAATTATAACATAAAAGAAGCCACTATAGTATAGTGACTTCTGGAGATTTTGAAAAAACAGTTACAAGCTAATTATAGCATACTTTATTAATAATTCATAATTTTAATGAATTGTTCATTAAATTGAATCTAATTTTTCTATCATAGAATACTTGTCTTTTGTTAATTTACATTCATCGCAACTCTTTTTAGAATTTTGCATTTTAGGATAAGCACAACCATTTAAACAAGGATTAGCATATAAAAAACGTTCTAATGTTCTTATCTCACTTGCTGTTAATTTTATAGTTTTCATTTTTAACCCTCCATTTACTTCGCAATATAAACAAATTGTTCGTTATAATAACTCTTCAAAATGTTTTTCTAAATCTTCATAAGGCATTTCAATCCAACTATATCTATCATCTTCAAAATTTAATAACCTAACTTCTCCATCACACACTCTAAAGTCAGAATCATCTAATTCCCACACACTTCCCTTTTCTATAAAATTATATTCGTTGTCAATAATTGCTCCATCTCCATCAACAACTTCTATCATCATTTCATTTATACATTTATATTTCCTCATAACTTTTCACTCCTGCGAATTAAAACCACTCTAATGGTTCATTATTTTCAATGCAATCCTTTATAATTTCTTTAAAATCATTAAATGTAGCACAATCTTTTCTTCCTGTATATCCATATTGTATATCGTCTTGATAATCTTTTATTATTTCATAAAGTTCTTTGCATACATCAACATCTATAGTTGCTTCACAATCACTGGAATATAAAAAATACAGTATTGCATTATATTTATAATCATATTTTTCGTCCAACTGTTTTGTTTTTGCATCATATTTTTCAAAAAATTTTTGCCTTTTATTTTCTTCAAGTATGAATGTAGAATCTTCTAACCTTTTGTAATGCTCTGCAATTTCTTCATTTACTAATTCTGCAACAGTAATTCTTAATCTTCTAAACCCAAAATATCCTAAATCAATACTTTTATTTACACTACTTATTGTTAAACCCATCTTTAAATCTCCTTTTTATTAATTCTCAATATAAACAAATTATCCATTATATTTCTCCATAGAATCTAAATCTATAGCATTAAAATTTAATACTAATAGTGTTTCACAGTCCCAGCCATATAAAGTATTAGGTCTTGAAAATCTAGTAGCCCATTGTCCTTTATCTGTTAGATATATAGCGTCATAATCTTTAGATACTTTTGTATAATCTATAGTGCTCATAAAGTTATATCTTAAATTTTCTTTTACTACTATAGGATATTTATTTGCTAGATTATCTAGATCTTCTTTTGTATCTATTGTATATATTCTTGCTTCTTCTTTTAGGCTAAATATTACTCCGACAGAATTATCTCCTTTAATAAAATTTTCATCTTTACAAAATTGATACCACCCACTTATAGTATCTTTATTATAAGGACTACTCCATAGTCCTCCTTTTGGTTTATTTATTCCGTTATCAGTTAAGTCTGTATTAAATAGTTCTTCTTTTAATTCTGTTTTTCCTAGTACTATATATCTCATGTGTTTACTTCCTTTATATTAAATTTTATAATTTTTTTCTCTTATTTCTTCTTGAATAGGACAATTTTCATCTGTATAGTTTTTTAAAATTGCATCTATTTTCTCCTGAGCTACTTGTAAGTATTTAGAATTATAATAAATATCTTCTATATTTTTTTCATAAATACTATCTGGAAATACCTCTTCAATATCATATAAACGAATGTATTTAAATGCTTCACATCCATAAACTTTACCATCATACTTAATATATAACTTATCTTTACCTGCTTCACATTTACATTGTTCAGATTTTATACTTAATGGAGTTCCTATTCTTATTTTTTTATTCTTTATATTATCTAATAATGCTTTTACTTTATTATTTATATCTTTATCTAAAAAAATTATATCTTTATTTAAATCTGCTCTTCCATGTGGTATTAATCCTAAAAAACTTACTTTATCTATATTGTTTTCTTTAACATATTCAACTATATCAAGTATTTCATTATAATTTAATTTCATAGGTACAAAATGTAATTCTGTATATATTCCTGATGTTTTAGAATTTTCTATAGATTTTTTAACACTTTTTAAATTTCCTCTTGTATTCATTATTTGATCATATACTTTTTCTTTTAATGATTGAAAATTAAATATTAATTTATTTACGCCTGCATCTTTTATTTGTTTTAACATTTCTAGTGGTATAGATTTGTTATTTAATAATACTCCACTTGTATATATATTAGTTTTCAATCCTTTATTTGTAGCATATTGTACTATTTCAATTAATCCCTCATGCAAAAAAGGTTCTCCACCAGATAAGCTAATATATTCAACTTTAATCTTTTTTAATCCATCTATAACTCTTTTTACTAATTCTGTTTCGATTTTTTCTTTACAGTTTATTCCTGATAATGATGAACAGTGTAAACAGTTATTAGGACATTTTCTTATTATTTCAATTGATACATGTTTCATTATTAAATCATCTTCTTTCTTTTGTTCTGCTATTGCATCTCCTCAAGGTTTTTATATAAATCATCTAATTCTTTATTAATTGCTTTAAACTCTTTACTTTGGTTTATTTGTTTATTTAAAAAATAAACTTGTATTATTAAAAATATTAGATTTATTAGATATCCATATTTAATTTTATATGTTGAAAAAACTGGTATCATTAGAGCTATTATTGCTCCTACATATTTTAGTGGTTGATATTCTTCCAACTGCTTTACTAACTTTTTTACTCTTCCTTGAATATTTTTATATTCTTCCGTAGAAACTTCTAATTCTTTTTCTATTCTTTCATAAAATTCATTCATGGATTTTTCTCTTTCTTCTCTATATATCTTTAAACCTTTATTAAATATTTCTTTTTCTTTCTCTGTAAAACTCATTTGATTTCCCTTTCTACCTTACTTCACTGGTATATAATTTTTATTTTCTTTATTATAAGCTACAATTGCTTCTTTTGTCTTGGATTTTCTTGCATGTTATTATCTTTTTTGTGTATAATATTAATGGAATTTGATTTCTTTACTATATTATTTCTAAGAGCCTTTTTAGGCTCTTTTTTTATAGCTCTATTATTAATCTTACTGCCTTCTTCAAAGCTTCCAAATGTTCTTCAGAAAAATTTTCTAATATATACTCTCTTATTTCTTCAATCCCGATATGTTCTTGAATTTTTAATAAATCAAATTGTAATATACAATAATTTAAATTATTATAATCTATTAGATTTAAAATATTGGTATTAGTTAATTCTTCTAATAAATTTATTTCTTTTTCTGTAAAATGTTTTTCTATTTCTCTTCTTATTATTTCTTTATTTAGTTTCAATTTAAATTCTTAATCTCCTTATTTATTATATTCTCTAATTCTGTTAATTCTTTATTTTCTCTTACTGAGATAATACTTATTGCTGTTAATACTATATCTATATCCTCTACTTCAGGTATGTTATATTCTTCTAATATGCTTAATAGATATTCTTTTTTTCTTTTAGATAGAGCTTTTATACATTTATAATTCTTTTGAACTTTACTGGCTTTTTCTATTGCTTCTTCTCTTGTACAGTTAAATATACTTTGATATGTACTTATTTTATCCATATTATGCTCCTTGTTGGTAATTTAGTGTGTTCTATTCCTTATATATCTATTTTAACCTAAACTGGATTATTTATACATGAAAAAAGAGCCTATCGGCTCTCTTTTATTGTTATGATCCACATTATTAAAATATCAATAAGTATAATAAAGAATTCTTTCATTCATTAACATCCTTTCTTTTATTGAAGATATTTACATGGTAGATATCCAAGTCTTATTAAATTCATATCTTCTACTAATTCATTTTTCTCCTCTTCTGAAGTATCTTCCATATTATATTTTTTTAATAATTCTAGGTAAGTTAAAAATAATTTAGTATCCATATTAATCTCCTTTTATCTTTTTAATACATTGTATGCACTAATTTAACTTTTAGTACCATTTTTTATAAAAAAATAAGAAGTCTTTTTAGACTTCTTTATTACCCTCTAATACCTTTAATATTTCTTCTTTTAATTTTAATTCTTCTAGTCTTTGTTTAAAATGATTAGTGCTTAATAATTTTTCCATAAAGTCTTTATCATTTAATTTGTTTTTTATAGCTTCTAGTCTTTTTAATTGTTCTTTCTCTATTGCTATATCATTTCTTAAAACATTCTTAAGTATTTTAACGTATTTTTCATCTATTTGCATTATTTTTCTCCTTTATACTCTTTTACGAGGATTCTAGTTGCGAGTGATAATGTTTTTTTATCACTGTTCCCTCTTCTTAAATATGACAATCTACTATAACTAATATTAATTCTTGATCTGCATCTTTTATAAAAATATCATAAAAGCTTTTATTCCTGTTATCGTCCTCATTAGTTGATACTGAAAACAATCCCATTTTATCTTTTGAATGCCATTTACCATCAGGTGTTATAACTGCATATGTTTCAAATTTACTCATTCTTTCTATATAAGATTCTTTTGTATCATCTTTCTTTATGCCATTAAGCATTCTATATATTTCATTTTCATTACTATCCCATGTTTCTATTGCTTGTTTTTTACTAATTTCATACATACCATTCCAATCAATATCTTTTAATTGCAGATAATCACTTTTATATCCATTTTTTGATAAAAGCATATTGCTCCATCTTCCTCCAACTTGATACCAATCCCATTGTGCGTTTGGATTTTCCCAATAACCATACTTTCCTGTCTCTCTATCTTTTCTAATACCATAATAATCTTCCATGAATTCATCTAATGTTTCATAATCATCTTTATGATCTTCATATTCATTAATTTCTGTTGTAGCTTCCATAAATTCTAAAAACTCTTTTGGACAATTCCCCATATTATTCTCTTGATACGGTGCAAGTAATTCTTCTAATTTTTTTCCTTTTTTATCTACTAATACTCCTACTGTAAAATGCATTTTTATTTCTAACTTCCTTTCTAAATTCTATTTACTAATTCAATACATAATTTTAATGTATTTATTAGTTCTTTTTCTGTATATATAGTTCCTATACTTTTATGGAATTTAATATCTTCTTTATAGATATTTAATAATAGTTCTAGTCTTTGATTTGACATTGGCTTTCTCCTTATTAAATAAATATATCTATATTATTTTTCTATTTCTTTATGTTTTATTGTAATATAATCTATGTGTACTTTTGTATAATCTATTTTTATATTAGTTAATGGTTCTATTAGCTGCTCTATAGTCTTTCCAGTTAACATTATAGTTCTATAATTTAATCTTATTTTTTCTTCTCTATGTTTATCTATAGTATATATTATTTCCTGCTTTGCTTTTTCTTCATCTTCTATAATAATGTTAGGATCCTCTTCTGGTTCTTTTTTCTTAAATAGTTTCTTTATAAATTTAAACATTAATTCAACTCCTTATAATAAATCTTTAATAGTATGATGTTTAGTATATTGAATATCATCTTTATTAAATTTATTTAATTCTTTTTTACAATGAAATTCTCTACATGTTTTAGGTCTTATATTATATATACTGCATCTTTTAGTATTAGTTGAAAAAGGACACATCCAACTTATAGATTTTGTTTTTATTTCTAGTTTTCTTCTTCTTTCTTTAGCAGCTTTCAAAATATCTTTATGTTTATTGAAATATGATTTATAAAATTTATATTCCTCTTCTGTTATCATTGTTAATATACTGCAACACTCATTGCAATTACTGCAGCTAGGATTATTTAAATCTATTACTTTATCTTCTACTAATTTATTTAATACTTGTTCTATGTTTAATTTCATTACTTTTTCTCCCACGCAATTGGCATAAAGATTTTTTCACCTTTTTTCTTGTCCTTACAATAAACAAATGCACCTTTTCCTAAATCCCCAAATAAACCATAAACTTTCCAATTGCATACTTCTTCATTATTCATCTTTGCTCCACTATTGCATTCATAAGGATCAGTTGAAATTTTCCCACAACTAGGACATCTAAATTTTCTATCTTCTATAGCTTCTAATAAATCATTTACCGTTTCAAATACTCTTACATTATCACCTTCAATTAATGGTTGATTTGCATCTTGATAGTAATTCATATACCAATAATCACAATCTTCTTCCCATGAATCTAATATTTCTTCCCAATCCAATCCGGTTTTTTCTGCGTAATGTTTGGCTCTATCTATAATCCATTTGAATTTATCACAGTACTTATGTTCACACTTTGATATATGTTTACAAATTGTATTAAAAAATTTTTTATCCTCACCTTCTGCTGGTACTATTCTAGTAAATTCATGATTACATCCATTAGGATTAAAACATCCTTCTCCATTATCACAATCTATCTTTACTTTATGTACTAAGCTTTCATATCCTTTACTCATTATTATTTCCCTCCTGGATATTTATTGATTATTAATTTAATCTTTAAAAAATATTTAATATTTTTTCTACTTTAATCTTCTTTTGAATTATAGGTCTAATTTTTTCAATTAAATCATGATCTGTAATTATAGAACTTTCTAAAATATTCATAAGCCTAATATAATCTGTTGTTTCTAAATTTTCATCATTTATTAATATTTCAAAATCATCACTGAATGGTATCTCTAGCAATCCATATGCAAATCTATCAGGTTTATCAGTATTTAAGTTATATCTTCTAAAACTCACAACTTCATTACTTTCTAATTCCTCTTTTACTTCATTATATTTTTCTTTTAAATCTTTATGGCTTATAAGAAAGCCTGTTTCTTTATGTCTATAATATATCATTAAAATCCTCCTTTATTAGTGTTAGTATTAAATACATCATTTGACTTTCATCTGCTATTACTTCTTCTTTTTCTTTATTTGGGCTCTCTTGTATCTTTTTATCAAAAAATTTTACAGCCTTACTATTTTTATTTCCTGTTAATGCTAAAGCTATATTTCTATATGTTTCTAAATTTGATGGTTCTCCTGTACTTATTGTTTTCATTTCCTCACCTTCCTTTTAGTATTATTTTAACCGTTATTTTCTTATATATACAATATTTATTAAAATAAAAAAGGAGCCTTTTTGGCTCCCTTTTTAAATTGCTTTAATTTAATGCACTTCGGTATTCTTTTTTTATTATACCCTTATTCTTATTATTTATACAAAAGTAATTTATTATATGCATCTTTGTATCCTATATCTTGATTTCTTAGCATTTCATTTTTGTTGAAGCTAAAGAAGCTACCAAGGCTTTCTGATGGAAATATATAAGTTACATCTTTTGCATTCATCTCTTCCTGATGAGTTGGTTTTAGATAGCATAAATCTACTGCAAGTATTTCTGTTGCTCCAAGTTCTCTAGCATAATCTATTGCTAAGTTATCTGCATATCCTCCATCTATATACTTGCACATTCCTATTTTATGTGGTTGTAATACTGGTGTTGCACTACAACTTGCTATAATATAATCTATTAGCTTTTCTCTTGGTATCTGTTTTGTTGTCTTTTTTACTATTCCCGGAATAGTAATATTAATTGTATTTAGTGCAAATTGTATGTCTGAATTATATATTGCTTTTACATTTAGGTTATCTTCTAAAAATTCTTTAAAGTTTGTTGTATCTGCTCCTAAAGTTTTAAAGTTGTATTTTAAAACTTTCATTATAGATGCAAATGATTTTATTGTATTAAATAGATCTGTGAAATTCATATACATTTCTATATCATCATTTGTAATATCTTCTATAGTAATATTATCCCAAAGTTCTTTTGCGTAATCATATGTGTCTAATCCTTGAGCCATCAATGCTCCATTAACAGCACCAATAGATGTTCCTATTACCATATCGTATTTATAGCCTAGCTCTTTAAGTGCTCTCCATACTCCTATTTGGTATGCTCCAAGGCTCCCGCCTCCCCCTAATACTATAGCTCTCATAATTTCTTATACCCCTCCTCTAATTTATTTATTTTTTCACTTAGCTTATCTAATGTTTTTAAAATATTTTCTGCTGTTTCTCTTATCTCTAGTAAAGTTTTTTCTTTAGTACTAAAAGCTACTTGTCCTTTCATACTAACTCCTTTTTTATTGGTTTAGTAATATATATGTACTTTTTTAACTTTTTAGTACTAAAAAAAAGACTTAGAAAATAAAAACATAATCCCGGGTGTTATGTTCCATTCCTAAGTCTTCTTTTCTTACTGCTATTTTGAAAGGCAATTTTATAATGTAAAATTTTTGTGGTTTCCCTCCTTTTTTAACACAGTAAGGCTGGTTTTATATATTGTGTGTAGGAAGGTTTCCCTCCCTTTTAGTTATTTATCTTTAATGTCCAGCTTTATTAAAGATATTATTTTAAATTAGTTAAGATTGGTTGTTTGTTCCTACCTTATTTTTTAAGTAATGTTTTTTATCCTGACGGATAATGGAGACTTGTTGTCCCCTGACTCATTTTTATAAAGTTTTAATTACATATACTATTGTCCATAATACATATACTAGTGCATTAATTTAAATATTATTTTTTTGTGGATAAGCTCTTGTTAAGAGCCTATAATTTTTGCTAGCAGTATAAAACTAGCACAAATGCGCTTCGGGTTCCTAGAAGTGAAATATAGTTTCTCGTAATTTATAATTATTAGTTATTTAAAGTATATCTGCAGCTAACTTTAAAAAACATACTTGTAAGATAATCGTTACCAACGTTCTTTTTAGGTTTTATATCTTACACATATTATTATAACTAATTTATTGGAAAATATACACTATAAATTTATCCACCAGTCAAAAACTTCTTCAGCACTTTTCCATGTGGTTTCTAATCCTTTTTCTTTTCTTACTTTTAACATTCTATTAAATGCTTTTAAATAATTCTCTTTATATTTAGGAAATCTTTTAAAGTCTTCTAGCATAGCTTTCTTACCTTTTTGTGGACATCCTATACAGCCTATTCTTTTATATCCCATATCATATAGTGGATTATGTGGAAGATCATATTCTCTATGAAATTCCCATACTTCTGCTTCGCTCCAGTCTATTATTGGATTTACTGTTACTGTATGATTTTTATAACACATTTCTGTCATTCTTCTATTGTTTTTTCTTCCTGTGCTTTCAGCCCATCTCACACCTAGTACCTTAGTTCTTCCTTCACCACCATACTCTTTTAATATCTTACAACAATATCTCATTAACCTTGTAGGAGGAACCCCTTGCTTTTCAATAAGCTTCCATGCACTTGTTTCTGGATAATCTATTTCGCAATTAGGATATGTATCTCTAATATAATAAACTGTTTGTGGAGCATCTAAAGTTGTATGCTGATGATGTAAGTCATATTTCACGTTAGCAAGCTCGCATAACTTTACTATTACATCAGAATCTTTTCCTCCACTTATTGCTACATAGTAACCTTCTTTAGGTTCAAATGCTTTTAATCTTTCTATCGCTATATCTACTTTATTCTTTCCTTCAAAATTTATTTGATTTATCAACCTTTACACCTTATTTGATATTTTTTACACATCAAATAAGGCAACTTTATAAGCTTCCCATATAGCAGTTTTAACATTCTGCTACGCTACTTTATAAAATTTTACCTATGCTTAATCACTTGCTTGGTGCTATTCATCTATAGGATTGTCAATCTATTGCCCTGTGTAGGCTCACACCTTGAACCTACTTACTGTAGGATTGTAAAGGTTATTTTATTACATTTCACTTTATCACCTCCTGTCTTTATTATATAAAATAGTAACTTAGAATATACTATAAACAAAAAGAAGGAGCCTAGTGGCTCCCCCTCTTGTATTTTATCCTAGTCTTAATTTTATAGCATTTAATGGACTGCATCCTTTAGTGTTTGCACATACAGCAGGTATATTTTCTGTTTTACAATTATTTGCCCACCATTCATATCCTTCTACATCTCCTGGTGAACTTACCCAATAATAAGTCTTTTTAGATTGGTCTGTTAGATAAGCTTGGAATGCATAGATTTCAGAACCTTCTATTACACCTGAACCTTCAATATTAATATATTTTTCATTCATGCATACTCCCCATTTTAATGGAAGCTCTGTATAAATTTCTATACCAGTAATATTTTTATATGGTGTGCATGATTCTGTATCCATGTTATACCATCTGGTCCATACATCTACTCCATTTTCTCTGTATTTAGCTCTCATATTTATATTTCCTGCCATCTTATAAATACCTCCTACTAAATTATTGTTTGTGACTTGCTTTTTAAGAAATACTTCTTGATTAAAAACATTATGATCTACATCTATTCCATCTATAGTTTCTGTGCAACTGTATTGCCAACCTATCATATCTAAGTTTGGCTTATTACTATAATTTGCAATCCATATAGGTACTCCTGGATTAATTGCTGCTAAGTTATCTCTATAGAAATATTCTCCACTATATATTCCTATTTTAACTGGAGAATTTTGAATTAAATAATTAAGACATTCTAATTCTCCACCTTTCATACTTGCTTCTATATCTAAGAAACACATAAGCCTTATGTGGTCCTTAAATTCATTAATATATTGCAAGAAGAATTTTGCTTCTTCTGTTCCATTACCAGCGGAAATAGAATCATTACCATAATAGTGATATAATCCAAATGGTATATCTCTATCTATGCAATTCTGTATATGGCTTCTTAGCATAGTGTCTTCCCAGTTATACTGTGATGATTTTATAATAACACCTTGATATGAACTTTTGATGATATCCCAATTAATATTCCCTTGATAAAAACTGATATCAATTATCTTACAATCCATAAAATCACTCCTTATTTACAAGTTTGTCACTAATTCCTGGAATGTATCCTTTTGTATTATCTGTAGGATCATTTAGTAATCCTAGAATTATTAAAATGCTACAGATAGTTTGTACTATAGTTAATATTTTTTCACTATCAATATTAAGTCCAAATTGGCATAATAGACTTACTATTAAAGCTGCTAAAGATACTATAGTACCTTTATTATTCAATCTAGTTACTAGAGATTTAAAAATTTGTTTCATTTTTATCACCTCCTTTCAGTAACACTTTTTATTTTTTTTAATATTCTATACTATAATCTTGTTTTATTAACAGCAATAATATCTGGGTGGCACCATAAATTATTGCATTTATCTTCAAGGGGCCTTACATAAAACATTAGGTCGGCACCATTATTGTTTTTAGCAGCCTCTTGATATTTCTTTATTAATTTTTGTTTATCCCATGCAGCTGTACTTTTAAATTCCAAATAACTATCATGAGATTCTGCAAATGTAACTAACTTACTTTTATTTTTATAACTTTGGTTTTCTGTTAGAACTTTTGTATATTTTGAATACATATTAAGAAGTTTTTCATCTATAAATATCAACTCACTCATTACGTAAAAATCTTTTGGAAGATTTCCTATTACTCTTGTGTAAAAATGATTTCCGTTTTCTTCAGGTAAACTTATATTTTTAGCACTATCAATTCTTACTCCATTTACCCCAATGTTTATAAGTTCTAATAAAAAGTTGTAAATAATATCTTGTAGTTCATAATTTGATGTATCCATAGTAGGAAGTCCTGGTGATAAATTAACTACTTGGCTTCTATCATTCCAATTTGTTATTTTGATAGCCTCTTTCCAAAAGTAATGATTTGATGTTAATGTTTTATCTACTTTTTCATGAGGAACTAAATTCAATTTTTCATCTGATGCTACATGTTCTATTACTACATCTACAATTACTTTTATTCCTAAGAATTTTGCATGATAGCATAGCTTTTCTAAATCTTCTTTAGTTCCTAATTTATTCCCTATACTAAATCCATAAGGTTGGTATAGTTTCCACCATTCATGTCCTTCTTTGCTATATTGAACTGGTCCAACCAAGACTGCTGTATATCCAGATTCTTTTATTTTTTCTAAATTATCATCAACATGTTTAATCTTCCATTCTGAACAGTGTATGATATTTTCCATACATAAAACTCCTTAACAACTTAATAAATTTTTACTCCATTTTCGTATTTATGCATATATGCTATAAACATTCTTTGAGATGCATATTCTGCATAAATATTTCTTGCTGTTATTTCACTGGTAGTTTCTATACAGTCATAGAACTCACCATCTTCTGTATAGTAAATATCAACTATATAAATTATTTTAGGCATCTTTGTCGCCTCTTTTTATCATTACTGTTACTTCTTCTAGGTTTTCTTGTTGAATCCAGAATTGAATTAGTTTTTCTAAAACTATAGGTTCCTTAATTGTTGCATTAACAACTAAAGTTGCATTATCCTTTCCTGTAGTTTGATAAATCTTTAATTTCATATTTCTATCTCCTTTTTTGTCTTGATAGTAATATATATTAAAAATTTATTTTTTTATGAACATTTTTTAAAAAATATTTTTATAAATTTGTGATTAATTTTTATAAATATTTTTTAAGCTTATTCATTATCTTATCATTCCGATATTTCACAGTTGATTTACTTATATGCATTTCTTCCATAAGTTCTAGCCATTGTTTTTCATTGTTGTATTTTAATTCTATAAATTGCTTTTCTTCTTCTTTTAGTATCTCTAATGCTATTTCTACATCATTAGCTTTTAATTTTATCTGTAATATTCTTTCTTCATATGCATTTATCTTGTCCCAAATTATTTGCTGTCTATTTAATATACACTGACATTGTTTATACATTTCTTTTTCTTGTTGACTAATGCCCTCACTATTAGCTTGTATCTTTTCACTAATAGTTAATGCAGTTAATTCGGTGCTGAGAGTATAGTCATTCTTTTTTAATCTTTTTTCTAGTTGTTCATCTTCTAGTTTTAAATTTTCTATTTTTTCTTGATACTTTGGTATAAGTCTTTTTTCTTTATAGTAATCTCTTAAGATTTCTTCGATATTAACTTGTCTAACATATACTCGTCTTCCCATTTTGCATCATCCTTTTTTAATATCCTAGAATGTATATAGATCTTATAGCTTCCTTTGCAATGTTTTGTAATAATTTTATTTTAATAGGATTAAAGCCTTCGCTATCGGCTTTAGTTATTCTTCTTAATTCCTCTAAATCACTTTGCATGTAATATTCACTTAATTTTAATTGGTCTTTATCTACCTTATCTATATCTACTTTCCCTGCAATGTCTGCTGCTATTGTTAATAAATTTATTTCATTATCCATATTATTTCTCCTTTAAAAAAGTTATTTGTTCTTCTTTAGTAGTTATTAATGCTGCTACAGTCTTTATTATTTCTATTACTTTATCATGATCATTTACAGATATATCTTCCCATTTACGTGCATTTAATGTTGCAAATACCCAGCTTTTAACTATCTCCTGCTCTTTTTTATTATTAGTAAGCTGTTTTATTAGCTTGTTATAATAAAGCTTAGTCTTATGAGTAGGCTTAAACTGTTGCTTTGCTTTCTCGGTAGTTTCTATAAAGGTCATACTTAATTTTTGAATTTCTTCACTATCTCCTTTTCTTAGCGCTGGCATTATCTCTGTCGCTACCCACAATTGAAAATCCTTAGCTTCTTTCTTTTCTGCTCTCATACCTAACATTAAAAATAAGGTTTCCTCTATATATTCTTCTACCTTTGGATATCCAAATTCTATTGCATATCTATTTAGTTTATTTATATCTATTCTATTATTTTTAATAAATCCAAATTCTCTAGCAGTATCTTCAGCATTTATATAGATTATATTATCCTTATAATATGCTCTAACTCTAAAGTTTTTATTTTTAAACTCCACATCCATCCCTACTTTTATTTTACAACATATTTGTATATTTTCATATTTCTTGAATTATAAATTCAATTCTTTCATCATCTAATGTCCACTTTTTAAATGCTGTTATTTTCACTACTTGATTATCATCATCATAAGCAGTTTTATTAAGTGCATCCAGTACTAACTTAACTACGTTATCGGTATCAGGTTTAGTGATGCACCAGTATTTATCTTCTTCTATTAAAGCTTTCTCTTTTTTAGTAAATTTAGATTTAGTTTTATATATAGTAAGAATAAATTCTACTGGGCCTTCTAGTTTTTTATTATACTGTCTTATATATTCTTTTCTTATACTCTCTTCATAACTCTTTGTATCATTAGGAGTATAAAAACCATGCTTACCTTTTCTTGGTCTAGCTTTTCCTCTTACTTTTCCTTTTACTATTATCAATCACGCTTCACCAGCCTTTCAGCTTTTATATTTTGATATATCTGTCTGGTAGTCACATGAATATTTAATAATATATCTCCAATTTCCTGGAGTCTTTTCTTTGTAGGATTACCTCTCTCAAAATTCTTTGCAAGATCTGCTTTTATATAACTAAATCTATCATAAAGAACTAAGCTCCTCTTCATTAAATCATAAGCTTCAATTACATCATCATCTCTTAGTATTCTGAATCTTTTTATTATATTGTTAAATTCTTCAGCTTCTTTTTTATACATATATCCTCCTTTTATTTTCCCCAGTTTTCTGAATTATATACAAAAAGAGAGAAAGTTATACTTTCTCTCCTCTATTTAAATCTTCTAATGTATAGAGCCTTCCCCCCATACACTCTCTTATTACATCTTCTCTCTGATAATAACCATTCTTTAGTGTACATGTTTTTAATATTCTGTGTACATTAGCATCAGATATTTTTAAAGTATCTTTTACTTCTTCATATGTTAACTCATTCTTTAACCAAGATTCTTCTAAATAATTTTGAAATCTTAGTTTCATCTTTATGTCTATATTGCTTTTAGATTTATGATGTATATCATAGTGGCAATCTCCGCATAAGTTTACTATGTTCTTAGGACATTTTGTTAAAGCTTTAACTTTACTTCTAAAAACACAATGGTGCTTATCCCTTGCAGGTCGTCCACAATTTACGCATTCGCACATTAGATCCTCCTATATAAAAATTCTTCTACTTCCTCTATTTTTATGTTTAATACTTTTGCTATTTCTTCTGCTGTATAATCTTTTCTTTCTAAACGTTTAGCAGCTGCATATTTTTGTCTTCTTATAGTTGTCCTATTTTTAAACTGATGACCTCTTCTTCCATAAATAATTAGTTGGCTTAATAGTAAGCTATACTGTTTTCTTTCATGTCTTATAGTTGTAATGGTTTTATTATATTCTCTTGCTAAGTTTTTATCCTGGATATGTCTTCTTGGTGCAGTTAATATTAATTCTTCATAATCTGTTAGTTGTTTTTCTAAGTCCTTTAATATCTCTAGTGTCATATTTATCCCACCTTTAATATTGTTAGAATATAACCTTCTTTAGTTTCTTTTAGTCCTACTTCTCTTTCGTTATCCTTAATTTGTTTTCTAGCCTCTTGTACTTCCTGTATAGTCTTAAATAATTTACTTGTTAGTTTCATTTTACCACTCTCCTTTGTTATAATGTATATGTTTGTTCCTAATTTTTAGAATAAAAAAGAGAGAAATTTTTTTATTTCTCTCTAAATATTTTTATTGTATTTAAAATCATGTTTCTTTTCTTTTATATATCTATCTATTTTATGCTGATGTATTGTATTACCTACTTCTATTTCATATCTATTGCATTTCTTATATTGAGTTAGTAGGCCTTGCATTACTTGACATACATCGTACATTTCACTGATAGCTTCTGCATTAGATCCTGTTTCTAATGCTTCTATAAATTCAGAAACCTCGCACATTAGATATTCTATTTCTTCTTCCATAGATAAATTTACTATTAATGGCTGTATATTTATATTTATCATAAATCATTCCTCCTTTGTTTTAATTATATCAAAAGAGATTTAGCCATTAAATTTTTCTATACAATTCTTACATAGCTTTATTCCATTTACATCTTTTAAGTTTTCTAATATACCACATACTATACATCCTGGATTATATTTTCTTAATACTATATTGTTATTATCATCTATAAATATTTCAAAGCTAGTTTTTCCCTCTTCTACTCCCAATATTCTTCTTAACTCCTTTGGAACTACTATCCTCCCTAATTGATCCACGGGTCTTACTATTCCTGTTGCTTTCATTTTAAACTTCCTCCAATTCATATTCTAATCTATAATTCATTTCATCATCTTTTAAGACATATTGCTTTTCTATAAAGCCATGTCTATTTATCCTACGTAATTCTAGTAATTCTTTTATTTCTCCTGTCTTTTTTATTTTTAATTTAATAACCATAATAATCCTCCAATTCTATATATCCTTCTTTATATTGTCTCCCGTACTGTAATGCTTCTTCATGTGTATTCACGTATATATCTATACAATACTCATTACCCTCTTGTACTATAGCCCCGCCTCTATCAGTTACTATAAAATCCCCTAGTCCTTCTATATGTACTGTGCTTCCAAATGGAATGCTTGCAGGTGCTGCACATGTTACCCACGGAATACCTAGTTCTCCATTAGCACATATACCATCATCTTTGCCACAACACTCTATACATGCATCGTAAAAGCTAA
This sequence comes from uncultured Bacilli bacterium, assembly GCA_934148875.1. Classification (GTDB taxonomy): domain Bacteria; phylum Bacillota_I; class Bacilli_A; order RF39; family UBA660; genus Alloscybalousia. The sequence goes on along the minus strand of CAKPDJ010000002.1, from coordinate 41,504 downwards.
TATTAAAAGTACAATAAATTCTATTGGATTGTTGTTTGGGCTCTTCTATAGCTTCCTCCATAATAAATGTTTCTACTGTTTCTTCTTGTTGTATTCCCTTGTGCTGGAGATAATCTATAAAATACATAATTGATAGTAAATAACACATACTAATTGCTATTATTAATATTATTCTTTTCATATAAATACTCAAATAATTCCCTTTCTACTTTTTCTACTTCCCTTCTATATTCTTCTTTAGCTTCATCACATTGTGCTAGAAAATAAAGTCCTATCTTTATTTCTAATCTGTAGATATAATTTTTAATTTTTTCTTTATCCATTGTCTTCTCCTATATTACTGTTAGTACGTTATACATGTCATGTATTTCTAATATCTCTCCTGTAAATAGTTTTATAGTTGCTACATTTTCATTTATTTCCTTTACTACTCCAGTTTTATTTACTATGCCTTTTATTGTTACTACTTTTCCTGGAAGTATTATATTAGTAAATTGGAATGCTTCATATTCTTCTCCTACTGTTCTTATAACTTCAATTAAATTATCTATAGCCTCTCTTATTCTTAATCCTTCAAATTTGAAGGTATTAAGTAAAAGGATTGCTGTTAGTTCCCTAATATCTTCTTTATTAAATTCTTTTCCTAATAGAAAATCTACTACTTGTTTATCCGCTGGATCTGTTACTGCCTTTTGTAAATCTGAATAATCTTTTTCTTGCATTAAATAATCTGCTCTATATAAGTATTTAGCTCTTAGAGTATTTAATATAGGTTTCTTAATTAGATATTCATCTATCTTTTCTTTTCTTATAATTTTGTTGTTTTCTTTAAATAGTAAATACATTAAATTTCATCTCCATTTATTTCTTTAGTTATTTTTATATTGTTTTTAGTATAAGTGACTTTATCTACTCCTCTATGCTCCATAAAGTGCCAAATAATAAATACAAATAATTCTATAAAATATATCATCTTTATTACCTTCCTTTTAAGTCCTTGTTATCCTTATACTTCTACTATTTCCATTTTTGTTATCTTTTATTCATATTTATATAATTTTTATATAATTTTATTTTTATGTTTCGGTCTGGTAAAACCATTTATTTAAAATTTAATTTTAGCTTTCGTGTCTAAGAAAAAAATAACAAAAAAAAAGAGAGACTTTTAGTTATTTAGAATATATTTTTATTATTAAAGTAAAAATATATTGACTTTTTGTATGTCAAGGCGTACAATGAAATTAAGAAATGAAATTAAGAAAGGAAGTTTTAACATGGAACTAAAACAAGAAAGGCTCTCTTTAAGATTAACAAGTGAAGAAAAAAAGCTAATAAGAAAAAGAGTTATAGATAAGAATATGAAAATATCAGAATATATTATGGATTTAGTAGAAAAAGATATTAAGAGTACAAAGAATAACTTAAATATTAAGTACGGAAGAGTAGAAAGTAGCATTAATTGTATTTCTAAAATGGTTAATAATTTTGATGATAATGAAAGAATATCATTACCACCTTTACTACCAACTGTAGTTAATGAATTAATGCAAGAACTAGAAGATTTAAAAGAAGCTTTAACAAATAGAAATTTAATTGATTTGGAGGTATAAAATGTTAGGATTTAATTATGATTTATCACCTACTGAAGTTATTGAGATTATAAAAAACAATGAACTAGATAAGGATATAAAAGACTATATCTATGATTTAATAGATTTAGATGAATTAAAAAAAGATAGATCTATAACAGAATATTTTGATTTAACTTGTTTTTCAGAAAAAGATAATGAATATTATCTTTACGTTGGTGCTTGTGTAGATGAATCAGAATATTCAAGCATGACTAACGCTGAAAAAGAATTACACAACAAATTTCAGTCAAAAGTCATAACAATTTATGATGAAGTGATGGCAGAAATAAAGAATAAAAATATTATTTAATTTTGTATATATTCCTATTGATTATATTTTTAATTAATAGGAATTTTTTATTATAGCAAAAAGAGAGCCTTTCGGCTCCCCTGCGGTGACTTAGGATATGTCATTTATAGTATGTTCTAAAATTAATAATTTTATTCATTATTTTAAAATTATTTAATATGTCCATACTTCACAAATATAACAATAATATATAGTTGTATTATCTTTAAAGTAATGATAAGGATCTACTTCTAATAGACTACCACATATATCACAATTTGTAGTATGAACATCATTATAATAATTAAAATAATCTAAACACTTACTACATACATTAATAATTTTCTTTTCTCCATCATCATTATAAGTTTCATATTCTATTATATTATCATTTGTGTTACATTCTATGCATTGTTTCATTTTTTTATCTTCTTTCTATTAATCCTTCTAATTTTCTCATATGATTAGGTGTTATTTTCTCAGCTCTTAACATCTGTGTATAATAAGATATTCTTTCTGATTTTTCCATTTGTTTTATTTCTTCATCTGACTTTAATTTAAAATCTTTCTTATTCCAAAATTCACAAATAATTTCTGAATAAAGTTCTATATATTTTCTATGCCTTAATTGTGAGCCATCTAATTTAATTTCAGAAAAATCATTAAAACTATAATTATTCTTTTTTAGTTCCTCTTCAAGCTTATCTAATACCTTGTTCCCTTTATTATTTAATATATTATCAAAATCTTTATCTGATAATTCTAAAACTCTATTTATTATCTCCATATAACTTTACTCCTTATTAGATAATATAAAAAGTGTCTAATTCTTTTGTATCTGCTTTCCACCTAACTTCAAAATCTTCTTTGCAATGATAACATTCCATTGTAAAACAGTCATCAAATTCAAAATCATCATCAATATAGTTATCCATGTAATGATGACAACCACAATATGGACAATCTATATAACCATATCTATTATTATGCTTTATATGTTTTTTGCTCCATTCACTTTCATTTTCAAATATATCTGCCATAATTACTTCCTTTCAAACTCCTTGCATTTAGTAAGTTTAGTTCTATCATTAAAATTGTGTCTATAATATCTCTTTTTTAAAGTACACTTATATCTACAACTATTACCAAATGAAGCTACATCATATAACTTATAATATTTACAATTAAAGCAATTCTTTTTAAATTTAGTATCTATTTTATGTTTAATTGTTAACATAATTAAATAGAATAAAATTGATAAAAATATAATTAATGGAATTAAAATTCTTAATTTAAAATATAGTTCTATCATTATTCTTCTTTAAGCTCCAATCTATATTTTTGTGTCACATCAGGATATTTTTCATGGTCAACTTCACTTAAAAACATCTTTATTGGTCTTGCATATACAATATTAGCTCCATATAATGCTTTATAAATCACTAAATCCTCACCTGTTTCTGTATGTTCTGCAACATCTATAACTAAATAATCTTTTCCTTTAAAGTGAGTTACAACTCTCCCTATCATTCTTCTTAACCTTTGATTTTCTAATGGTGTTAATTTATTCATAATCTAATTCCATCTCCTCAGTTCCAAACTTATATTCACAATTATCACATCTAAAATAAACTTCCCCTTCATATGTAACAAAGTCAAATATACAATCACTTTTACATTCTGGGCATACAATCTTTAACATATATTTTCCTCCTTAAATTCGAATATTGCTTGACCATTATTCCCACGTGGGAAATATGATAAGTCGTGCGTAATATAATCACTACTTTCTGTAATCATGAAAACCTATTACATGCAATCTATCACTATCTGCTCTCCATAACAATTGGCTTCCTTTATCTCTTAATCTTGCTGCTAAGTTTAAATCATTATCTATTACTAAACTAAAAACCTCATAGCAATGTTTTTTATCTTCATCAAAATATACCAATGCACCTGGCATAATACCTTTCTTAAGGACTGTTTTCATTTGCTTAGTTATTTTATCTTTAAGAGTTTTTTCGCTTTGTATAAAACTTAATTGTTCCATATTTCTCTCCAATCTAGTTCGTAATATAATCAAGTTATTCATTAACCTATTCCTAAGTATTTTTTACAATCATTAAATGAACCATTAAATACAAAGTATGTATATAAACTACTTTCTTTAACTGGTACTGCTCCAATAAATTTAAATTGTTCTATTAGAAATTTGTTGTGTTTATTATTTACTTTTAGCTGTGTAATATTATCTTCTATTCTTCTTAATTCAAGCATTTTATTTTCCTCCTACTCCATATAGATAATTATTTTATTTTCTTTTAAGGATTTTTGAACATCTATTATTCTTTGATTAGAACTTCCTCTGTATTTAAGATTTTCTTTTTTTAGTTCTTGAATGTATGGTCCATCTACTAGAATATCTATATATATTAAAATATCCATGTTTATTAAGTCCTCAAATAGTTTTCCTGTATATAACCATATATTATATCCTTTTTCTTTTAAAACTTTTAAAAGAGCTTGTAGTGAGTTTAACTGCATAGTAGGTTCTCCACCTAGTATAGATACCTGTTTTGTCTGTAAGCTTTCATCTTCTATGTAAGTTATAATTCCTTCTACTGACATTTCATGGCCTGTATTTATATTCCATAGGTCTTTATTATGACAGCCCTCACATTGTATATCGCAGCCTGCAAAGTATATACTGGTTCTTGCTCTTTCTCCATCTGCAAATGTAGTTGGTAATATATTAGCTATTTTCATTACTCTTCCCTCCATGCATACGGACAATTAGGTGCAAGTCCTGGTGCATCTAGTAGGGCCTCATAGAGTGCTTTATAGATTTCACATGATTGATAATCCTTAGTACAGTTTTTACAACGTACTTCTGTTATATCTTCTATTAGGTCCTCGAAAGTTTCTCTCGATAGTACAACATCTTTCAGCTTTTCATTAGCTTCTCTCATAACTCTTTGCAATTGGTAATCGTCTATTATTTTAAAGTCAAACTTTCTAAGCCTTTTCATTAATCTCTTTTGAGTAGTTTCATCTAGCATACTATACGTATCCTTTAGATACTTGTTTAGATAAGTATAAAACATTTTAAATTCTTTTCTAGTTTCTTTTGTTAGCATGCCTCTTTTCTCTAGTAATTCTATATAATTTCCTCTTTCACTTTTACTACTCATACTTATGCTTAAAGTTGCTAACATCATAAAGTTATTTTCTTCTTCACTGCTTAAGTAACCTCTTCTAAGTCTCATCTCTCCACCTTCTATCTCCATTGTTTATTATCCAGAATGGTGTTTTCCATTCACTATAAGTTTCTAGACTTAATGTATTCATGTGATACACTACTGCTGGTATGCCTAGTAAACTTAATTGTATATAGGACATATGTACTGCTTTAATGTCTAGATCTTGAGCTATTACAAGTAGCTGTTTTTGTGGATTATAGCCTTTATCTTTCATTATCTCCGCATAGGCAATGACCATAGCCCCTCCCCCTGCGCATGGTTCATTAAGCGTTATATATCCTTTTTGCTTTATTATATCATCCATGTTATCAGAAGTTAAGGATGCTGTTAATTTACATACGTGATAAGGCGTAAAGAATTGGCCATGCCATTTACTACCTAGTCCTAGTTCCATATATAGCTGTCCTAGTACATCATTATAGTTTTTCTCTAGTTCTTCACATAGCTTTGCTAGTAGCTGTGTAAATATTTCAAAGTCTTCTTTGGTGTATTTCTTTTTAATTTGAAAATACCTATTTTCTTTCTCTTGATTAAAGGATACAGCATTACTTATAGCTATAGCACTTACCTCTAAAAAGTCACTAAATGCAGTGAATAAATCATATTTATATTTTAATTTGTTAAATAACTTTAACATGTTTGATACCATGCCAATAAATCTTCTTCTAGCTTATCTTCTACAGGGTCTTGATACTTAAAGGTTCCCCCTGTTTTTTTGCAGTCAAACTCTATTAATTTTTCTACTACAATGGTATCTATATAGTCTACTGCACCTTGTATATTTATCTTTTGTTTAGAGTTATGAACTTTATTAAGAATTAAGTTCTGTAATTCTGGATCAGTTACTTTATAGTTAACCATAGATGCTATTGCTATATCTTTTAATTCTTTCTTAGTTGCATATTTTACTTTTCTAATTCCTTTATAAAGACTTTTTATTTTCTGTAATAAAGTATTAGTATTATAATTTTTATTGGATAAATGGGACAAAAAATTTGAATTGCCCTCTAAGCTTGTATTTTTAAGGTGTTTAGGGGTTTTTTCTTTGGCCACAATATTGGACACTTTTTGAATAAAAATTAGTTGATACTTACTAGATTTTTTTAATATTAAAAGTCCTAAATTTGCTAAATCTTGTATTATTTCTTTAAAGTAAGAATAGCTAAAACATTTTTTACATTGATTATATTCCCAGTCATATTTTATTAATTTATATATTTCAGCAGATGATCTTTCAACAGCTCGACTTTCAGCATCCATGTATTTTATTAGCTTACTATATACAGCAAGATATTTTTTTATTTTATTCTCTTTATATCCAGTCATATTTAAAATAGCTTTAACTTTTTTATCTATTTTATTTGGATATACTTTAGTATATTCCATAGTTTTCCTCCTGAAAAATTGTAAATAGTTTATATTTATATAAAGTTAATAAATTATTTTTAAAATAAAAACTTTTTGATACTTACCAACTTTTGTCAATAGTATAAGTCCTAGTCTTTCTAAATCCTTAATTATTTTTTTGAAGTAATCATAACCAAAGCATTTTCTGTTTTGATTATTTTCCCAGTCCATTTTTATTAATTGGTATATTTCACAAGACTTTCTAGTTACTTGTCTTGTAGAATTATCCATGTATTTTATTAGCTTTTGATAAATAGCCATATAAATTTTTATTTTTTTATCTGAATATTCAGTGCTATTAAAAATCATTTTGACTTCTTCGCTGAATTCATTCTTATACGCTCTCATTTTTTCCTCCTATAAAATTTTGTACATAAATTTATGTTATCCTATTATCTGAAAATTATTCATTCAATAACGTAAAAAAATCTCCAGGTAATTCATACCTGGAGATTTTTTATAAATTTTTATAATTATCTCTTTACACATTTCGACATTTATATTATAATTAAAATATAAATGTGCTACTAGTGGGTATTCTGTGTATACCTGTTAGTTTCTAAATAAATTAAGTCGGCAAACTTAATTTATTGATACAAATTATATTTAATTCGTTTTTAGTATACTACTAAAAACTACATATTTCTATACTTTTATTAAAAAAAGTAAAAAAAGTGCTAAGATTTTTTCTTGGCACTTTATTTCTATATAAAAAAAGAGCCTTATTTGGCTCTATAAAAATTGTCTAAAGATTTTTTATTTATTAGTATTGTAGCACCACTATAACGATAATCTATGCCCTCTTTAAAATTTTTATAAATGTTACGCTTAATAGTACTTATATCTTTTTTATATAAAATTGCAGCTTCTTTGACTGTTATAACCTCTTCTAAAAACACTATTCCCAACTCCTACTAAAATCTCTATCAGCAAATAGAGATGCTAAACCAGTTATTTGTTTTAATCTTATTATTTCATCTAAATCCATTCCTAAATGTTTAGATATCCATCTATCTGTCTTTCCCATTTCATGTAACTCTGCTACGATGTTACTCATAAGATCTACGTCGTGACTACCTCTTGCTCTATTGTGACGGATTGTTGATGCCATTCTATCGCTCGTATCTTTATCCAGTTCAACGACTGGAAGATATCCATGTACTCTATCTTTTATATCTTCATGTTCTTTACCTATCCTATTTCTATGGAAACCATCTACTACTTCATAAGTTCCATCATCTTGTTTGGATACAACTATAGGTTGTGTGTATCCATCACATTTTATAGAATCATATAGTAATTTCATTTCTGGTCCAGCCACTCTATTAGGATTATAAGAGTTAGCTTTGATTTTATTCATTGGTATCCATTTAACGTTATCGACTGGATCCATAAAAGGTGATATTTCTTTTAAGTTATTTTTTATTAAATTTAACATTTGTACTTTTTCCTCTATATTATCTATAGAATTAAACTCTTTCTTTAGTTGTAATAATAGTTCTATTATATTTGTATTCATATTATCTTCCCCTTATTATATTTTTATATTTTTCCATTATTGCTTTTTGTCTTACTGTAAGGTCTTTAGTCATTCCAAAACTTAAACTCTTACATGTATAATCATTTTTTATAATACACATGGCCATTCTTCTCCATGTAAGTACATCATCTTTATTATCTACTCCAGGTATTTCATCTACTACTTTAGTGAATTTAATAACCTCTTTATCTCCTTTTCCTCTTCTACTAAACTCATGGGTATTTATAATGGCATCAGGACAAGTTTCTTCCATTATCTTTATGTGCTCTTCTGTTACAGGGCACCCTTTTTCTACCCAGTATTTTATAAACTTGCTGAACTTTATTTTATAATGTTCTGATATTTCTGGTGGTAAGGTATCTAATAAGAAGAAGGTGAAACTTTTCCATGTGTGGTTTTTAGGCAATTTATAGTGTGCGGTCATAATTTTATTTCCACTATAAATATTACCAAAGTTTGCTCCACTTACTCTATTAACAACCTTTGCCCATGTATCTGGTTCTATTACTCTAAACATGCTTAAACCAGCTTTAGCCTCGTTTCCAAATGGTTCATCGACTCTCATCTTGTGTATACTTACACCAGCCTTATAAAATAGATCATAAAGCTTATTGTAATCTTTTTGGAACTTTCCGTTGTAAGTCCATATATCTTCTACACTCCAATCATATATTGGATAAAAATTATATACATTTTCAGTTACTTTAGTTGAATAGTTTTTATCCTTATACATAGATTTAGTACCAGCTATGGCTCTAAAACGGTTAAGACTTTCATCTGTTCTTATTCCAACTAATGTTGCAGTCTTTTCACCTTTTCCATACCAGTTCCCGAAGTGTTTAATAAATTCTTCAAACGGCATATTTTTTTTATAGAAACCTAGCGGGTTATTTTCTTCGTTTATTACATATTCCTTCTTAGGCATAGGTCTTACCCATATAGGTTCTTTTTCTTTATCCCACCATATCCATGTAGGCTCTAAATAAGATAGTGAGTTTGGACTTTCCATAGGTAAGCATATCCAATAAGGTTCTAATACATCTTTATTGTTTTCTAGCATTCTTTCAACAAATTCTATTGTCTTTTTATAGAATGCTTCTAAGTCTATAAAGAGTACTCCTATTTTCCTTTTTCTTTTTCTTGCTTCGTCTATACACATATTAAGGACTGTTCCACTATCCTTACCACCAGAAAAAGAAATACATATATGTTCAAATTCATCAAATATATATTCTATTCTTTCTTTAGCTGCTGTATAGACATCTTTATTATTATAAGTTTTCATATAAATCCTCCTTATCTTTATTTTTTATCTTTAGTGAATATTTTCTTTTTCTCCAATCCTTTTTAGTTATCCAAGAATACAATTTATCTTCTTTATCTTTATTTTTTTCTATCTCTTCTCTTATGCTGTCTACTAGATTTTCTTTTTTATCTAAGCATTTTAATATTCTTTCATCTAATGTATCTGCTGCACATATATCTACTATATGCACATTTTCTGTTTGGCCTATTCTATGCACTCTATCTTCTGCTTGTGATCTTGTTCCATAGTTCCAATCATTGCTGTAAAAAATAATGTAACTGCAGAATTGCAGGTTGAGTCCATATGCTCCACATTGTTTATTAGCTACTAAATACTGTGAAGTAGTTTGAAATAAATCTAAATTATTTTGTCTCTTCTTTTGTGTTAAGTCTCCTGTAAAGGGTACTGCTGTATCTTTACCATATTTAGAATTAATTATATTTGTAATATCCTCTATTTCACTTTGATATTTACAAAATATAATTGTCTTTTCTTCTAATCCATCTAATAGTTCCATTAATGTTTTTATTCTTGGATTATCTAGTGGATTATCGAAATATGGACTTGTTTGTATGTTATCTTTAGATGTGTTTACTAACATACCACTTATTACATCTTGCAATGCTGTTAACATTCTGTAGATGGTCCATGGCTTAAATTCATTTAGAGAAAACATAAGCTCATCAGCAACATTAAGATAATGTTCATATTGTTCATTTGTTAATTCGTAATATACTTTTTCATAAGTTTTAGGAGGAAGATCTAAGCATTCTTCCTTTTTTACTTGGTAACTATAAGGACCTATTTTTTCGACTAGGTAGTCTACATTAAGGCATTTTCTTATTCTTCCTTTATCATCGTATTCTAAATGATTAGCAGAAAATGACCAATAAGATTTATATCCTAGTACCCTCCAGTCTAAGATGTACCATTGAGTAAATAAATCTGCTTCATTTTTTGTTACTGGAGTACCATTTAATATAAGTTTATAGGTACAATATTGAGCTAATCTGATTATATTTTGGCTTCTCTTAGCTTTATGGTTTTTAACCAAATTACTTTCATCTACGATTAAGTAACATCTTTTGTTTTTTACTAAATCTAATAAATAAGAATTAGCTTTTATACTAGAAGATAGTGTTTCTATACCACATATGGTTATGCATTCTTGTTCTTCTCCAGTATGTTTAATAATATCTCTTTTTAAGTTTTCTTTTACAGAACAAGGACAGAGCCATATTACATGGTCTATCCTGTCTTTTTGTAGTCTTATGTTTATAAGATCTAATGCAACTCTTGTCTTTCCTGTACCCATCTCCATATAAGCAGCTCCTATTTTTATTCTTTTTAATTTCTCTACGGCTTTTATTTGGTGAGAGTACATTTCTGTAATTAATCGCATTCTTTTAAGTCATCTAGGATATCGGTACTTGAATTTAAAATATCCTGTAGTCCATTCTTTTCTTGTTTTTGTTTAGATTTTTCTGGAATAACTATTTCTGTATTGTTAAATTGTTGCTTATAATCTTCTTTATATCTTAGAGCTTTTGTAGTAAATTTAAATCCTAATTGTTCTGCAAAATCTTCTACTTCTGAATAATAAGAAAGTTTAACCCACATTCCACGATTATGCCACTTAGCACCAGGAAGTTTTTTAGCTGCTGCATATAAACTGTCGCTATGCTCGCTCCATGTAATATAAAAACTTTCTTCTACAAGTTTTATCCATCTAGTACATTCAGGTTCATAATCTGCTTTTCCTGCTTTTTCTCTTAACTTTTTGTCATGTATACATACTGCAAATCCTGCATTTAATAGTTTATTCCCTAATTCTGCTATTCTATCTTCAATAGGACCATTAGTTTCTGTTATTGTGCGTTCCCACTGGTTATTCCATTTGTAGCCTAAACTTTTAACAAGAGTTCTAAATTCTTCATTCTTTTCATATTTACAAATTAATTTATCTTCAGTTTCTAAAATTTCTACAACACCTGGTTTACTATCTTCTGGTCTAATTGTATCTTCTATTAAAACTTCTTGTTCTTCAATATCTTCTTGGAAGCCTTTTTTATATTCTTCTTTAAAACTATCTATTACATCTTCTACAAGTTGGTATCTGTTATCAATGTAATATTTAGCTTCTGTTTTAGTTAGAAGAATATGATCTAAAGTTTCTTGATATCTTTTAGTTTTCTTTGGTGCATTTTTTGTTTTTAAAGATTCTATTCTATCTTCTACTGTATCAATGAATTTTTTTCTTAATGTATTTGCCCAAGCTATTTGTTTTTCTGTACCAGTTAATTCTGGTAAATCCATTTCTTTAGCTTCTTCCATTGCTTCTTTATTTTTTCTTTGATGTTCTTCTTCTAACCATTTTTTATAACAGTCAGGGCACATATTAGAGAATGCTCTTTCTATTTTCCATTCTCTATCCTTTGCCTTACCTATAATATTTACTTTCCCTTCGTGACCACAACTAAATGTACCACTATATAACATATAAACATCTCCTTTAATTTTATTATACACTAATTAGTGTATTAATCAATAAAAAAATTTGGTTTTATATAATCTATTTAGTACTAAAAGTACCACTTTTTATTATTATATACTTCTTTACTAAAATTAATACAATATTTTAGAATAAAATATATAAATTTTTTAAAAAGAAAGAGCCGAAGCTCTTAAGAAAGTTTTTTCTTTTTATAGTGCCTACATATTGATTCTATATTCCCAAATTGGAAGTAAGAAATAAGTATGTTAGGGACTATTAGATAAATAGTAATTAATCCTAAAGCAGCTTTTAAAACTTCACTTGTTATGAAATAAGAATAAACATACATTCCTATTCCTGCAAGTGTTAATGCTGTAAGCTTTGCTATATTATATATATAAAATAAAGCATAGGATTTAATAGTATATAACTTTTCTTTCATAAGTACATCTCCTTTTTTACATTACATCTTTTATTGCTTCTAATAAATCTTTGCAGTTCCAGCTTTCAGTGCTGTAATTATTATCTATTCTATTTAGAATATTTATTGCTTTGCTGGTAGTAAGACCTTTTCTGTAATTATATTTATATAGTTTTTTAATAGTTCCTGGTGTTATTTTCATTTGTGTCTCCTTAAAATAATTCAATTGTTTCTTCATCATAATTTATTTCAAAATCATCTGTATTATATAGGTCAAACATTACTTCTGGCAATTCATTAGTATTAGTATATATAGCCAATAAGTTGGTTTGATAATATTCATTATAATCTTGTATAAATTCCTTAAATGTTTTTATCATATATGTTCTCCTTAAATTCTATCTTCTATCTTTTGTAAATAATTATTTAGTTGTTGTATGCAGTAAGGCTCCCATTGACCATGACAACAAGCGCTAAATATTTCATGTGCATCATTGTTAAATTGTTTCTTAGGATATTTAACATTTTTTCTAATGTAATCTCTTACCTTTAGTATTTCACTTCTAGTTATTTTTTTATGCTTTAATAAATAACTAAAAGATTTTTTAAATGTATCTAATTCTTCTTTTTCTCCTTCATTCAATGCTGTTGGAATGAATTGTTTATTAATTATATCTTCTGCGTAATTTCTTTTTTTACCTTTTACCTTTTCTTTTAGCTTTAAACTTACATAGTAGAATGCAATTCTGCCAATAGAAAAAGTTGCTCCTAATATTAATATCGTTTTGGTCATATCGACCTGCTCCTTTCTCATGTTTTTTCTTACGTTTAAATTTATATATTATATCTATATGTACTTTTGTACTTTTTAGTACCAATAGTTTAAAAAATTTTATAAAAATATTTATTTAATATATATAAAGAAAATAGAGCAATTAATATTAAACAAAAAATATGTTCTTCCTTAGAGCTTGTCCTAATTAATTTAAGGCCAAAGTATTTTTTATATGGATAAAAATAAGGCACGCCCATTTTAGTTATAGAATCAGCTATAAGATGGCTTGAATAATTCAACAACCAAACTATACCTAAAGTATCTGAAAACAAATATAAAGGCACTGTGGTTAGTATTAAGGCTATTATAGAGTGTGTAATAGTTCTATGCCTTATATGTAATTTTAAATCTATATCTGGTGCTACGCTTCCATAAAGTCCTACTAAACAACTTAGCCACCCGAAGTTAAGAGTATATAGAAAGTAAGTCAGTATACATCCAATAGTTAAATGTGTAGATTTTTTCATAGTATCATCTCCTTGGTATTAGGTTATCCAAAGACGATTAATTGATACTAGGTAAGTTAAACTAAAAAAGGCAACTCAATAAGAGTTGCCCTTTCGGAGATGATTAAATAAATTTGCATTTAATTTTGAGTAAGTTTATATTAATAGTATGTTTTAAACTAGATTTTTTTATACACTTCTCCTGAAAATATTTTTTAGTTAATTTTTTCAAGAATAAGTGTTCTAGTACTATTAATGTTAAAATAAAAATTATCATTTATTTAACCTCTTCATTGTTCTTTAATACACTATATTCATTTTTTAAATTTTTAGTACTTTTTAGTTGAATATTTTTTTATTTATAGGTTATAATATCAATAGAACTCAATATTTCTTATTAAATATCATTTAAATTATATTTATATACTGTAATCATTAAAAAAGCATTTACTATTTTAGTAGATGCTTTTTTGCTTGTTATAGCTTGTCCAGATGTCCTGCAAGATGCCGTGCTTTGTTGCTGCACTATCTGTCTTAAAAATACTCAGGCTTCCGCTTCGCTCACGCCTTCTTATTTTATCCGCTTCGCTTTTCTAGGTATTTTCCTATAGTTAGAGCAAAAAAATAACAACATTGAATAAAACAATGTTGTCAATTTGATGTAGTTTGAAACAAGCTATAGCTCAATTCTTATTTTAATGTTGTCATTTTTATTTTAGCTAATTATGAATTTTATATTTATGGATGCTTGCAAAAAGGTTTGTGAAGAATAGATCTGTATATATTATTCCAGGTATATGATCTTGTTCTTTATTACTGGCTATTACTATATACCAATGTTTAGAATATAGATTATTTTTATATAGTATATCTTCTATTTGTTCTTTTTTATCCAACATAGTTTGCTGCTTATCTAAACTTGTATAGTGAGTATAATCTATTTCTAAGATAATTGTATATTGAATCCCTTTATAAATATATTTAACTATATAGTCTGGCTTCATGAATTTATGAAATTTCTTATCTTCTGTATACATAAAAGGGAATGTTAAAGATATACTATCTTCACATACATATTCATTTTCATCATCTGTAAATTGAAGTTCTAAAAGAGCTTTAAAGTTTTCTCTTAATAGCTCGTGTTCTTTTACTTTTTTCATGCCTGGAAGTATAAATATCTTTTCCTGGTGTGTTAAAAAATCATATTCAGTTCTATAGCTCTTTAGTTTCTTAGCCTTAACTAATTGATTAAGTCTTCTGGAAGCATTATCTTTATGGCCATAAAAGAAAAGATTAGAAGCATTAATAAGACTTAATGATCCGTTCTCTTCTATATGCTTTAATAAATATTTATCCCTTTCTGTTATATACATAGTATACCCACCTTTTAAAATTATTATTCAAAAAATAAAGGAGCTGATGCTCCTTTAAATATATAAATCTTTCATAGATAAATTATGCTCTTGAACTTTCTTTTTAGTTCCTTTATTTTTCTTTTTAGGAGCAGGCTTAGGTTCTTCTTTTTTATTTTCTTTAATCTCTTTTTTAGGAGATGTATCTTCTTTTAATTTTTTTATCATTTCATCATCTAAGATCTTAATATCTTTATTGAAATGATTTAATAATTTAAATTCTTGGTCCAATGTAGGTATCTTTATTTTCATAGTGCCTTTATTACCTTTGTAAATCATCTCTCTATCTGCTAAATAGAAAGCATCTTTAGTTCCTATTGCTAATTCAGAATCATGTTCGGTGTTAGTTTTTAAACATAGGAATGTTAGACATGATTTTAAATTTCCATTGCCACCTAATTGCTCTGCTGTTATTCTTTGTGTAGCTCCTACAAAATGTATGCCTACACTTCTACCTGCTTTTACTATTTGCCATAGACAGCCCCAGCATATTTCTTTTAAGGCCACTTCATTTTCATCAACCTCTGTTTTATCTTTAGCATAAAAGCTGATTTCATCAAAGACATGAAATTGCCTTTTCATTTCTTTATTTGCATACTTATTATATTGCTCTATATCTGCAATACCATAAGATGCAAATAACTTAGAACGCCTATTAATTTCTTCTACTGCAGCTTGTAGATGTTTTGCTGTTACTTCCAATGTATCTGCAAACACTTTACATTGAGGTACACTTTTATATCTATCTAATTCACTTTTACCTATTTGGTATAAATAGAGTTCTATCTGTTTATTGAAGTATAAAAGGTTTGTAATAAATATTCCTTCTGCAAAAGATTTTCCTGAACCAGTAAGTCCTGGAAACATGAAGTGTGGATCTCTTTTAAGTTCAACTATTATATCTAATCCTTTTTCATCTTTTCCTAAGTACACCTGATTGTGATTACACTTAACAGGAGTATAAACATAATTATTAACTTTAGTGGTATATATTAATACTTCTACCATATTAGAATATGGTATTTTATTAATATAAGAATTACATTTAAAATAATTTTCTATTGGAGCTTTTAGCTTTTCTACATCTTCTGTACTTTTAGATACTGGTATTTGTAATAATACTTTATATCCATTAGTTATTTTTTCTATTTTATTTATTCTAAAATCATTAAGCTTTGCAGCTTGTAAAAAGTTGCACCATTGGTAGTGCATGTAAGATAATTGTTTCTTTTCTAGTTGTTTCTGCTTTTCTTCATCTGTAAGTTTCTTAGGGCTTTTAGTAAAAAGTTTGTCAGAAATCTTTTGTGTAAGGCCAGTTGCATCTAGTCCAGTTGTAATAATACCACCTATAAGTCCTATAATAGCCAAATCAATTAACATTTATTTTCCTCCAAGAATATTATTGATTTCTTTATTAACATCATTAATCTCTATTTCTTCTTCAGGAGTATCTATAGGTTTCTTGTAGCAATAAATTATTATTTCATCGCTGTAAGGGATATCCTCTATAAGGATCTTACCTTTAAATGTTTTTTCTAACATGCTAATCTTCTTCATGTAATCTTCTAATCCTTTTCCAGGAGCTACATGAAGAACATATTTAACACGTTCTTCTTCTTCTCTTTTTTCTGCAACTTTATAGTTACCAAAAGTAGAAGTCATTATCTGCTGTACATTTCCATCTTTAAACTTATTAACAACCCATTGAAATATAATACCTGCAGCTGGAGCACCAATAGCAACATAGCAAAGTGTCTTACACATATCTAAGATTTCTAACATTTTAATTCCTCCTAATTATCAAAGCCTAAAATATCTATACCATTATCCTTTGATTCTTCTTTCTTTTCTTCTATAATAGGAGTTTCTTTTTTCATGTCATTTAGTACAAGTTCTCTTAAGTAATCACTTACTTTTCTTTTAGTATTTAGATACTCTAATATTCTTAGATCCTCTTCATTATCTCTGTTTAAGTTTAATGTCTTTGTCGTGTAGTTATATTTCTTCATTTTTTCTTCTCCTTAATTGCTCTGTTAATATATATTACTCAAATTTCAATTATATGTACCAAAATTTAATTAATTTTAATTTAATATTTTAAATTTTAGTTTATTCTAATTGATTTTGAGTAAAACTTAGTTAAATTTAATTATATTTAGTTAAAGTTAATGAATTTTAATTAATTCTAGTTAATTTTAATTAAAATTGGTTAAATGTAAAAATTTAATTAAAAAAGGGGAGCTTATTGCTCCTCTTCTTTAAAATACTTATATAAAATCTCTTTTATTTTATTTGATGGATATTTTTCATCTTTTAATTTTTCATATATTAATTTTTCATCTTCATTTCTTACTGTATTTAAATAAAGGTTAATTCTTGCACAACCTTTTTCATTTATTTCAAGTTTCATATTATTCTCTCCTCCATTTTTCTTCTGCTATTATTAGATTCCCATTTACATTAGTAAATAGATTATTATCTAATATTTCACAATTAATTTTTCTTATATACTCTTTAAAGTCTGTAGATCCTCCACCAGTAAAGTATTTATCATATAACTTTATTGGCCTTCTATTTTTTATTTCTTTTATAATGCTATTAAAGATTGTTATTTTTTCATTTTCCCAATCTGTAATATATCCATTCTTAATAGCATCTTCTATTTCTTCTAGTTTATAAGAACATTTATCTTCAGTATCTTTTCTATCTTTTACAAGCTGATAGAAACTTAAGATTCCCTTTGGAACCGTAAAAGCATCTTCTATTTTATTATTGCTTATATACAACACATTAGTTGTCCATCCACCGATATCTATTAGTATAGATCTTTTACCTGCTTCTTTGGGTAAATATTTTATAGAGCCTAATCCTTCTAGAATTACTTCAACTTTATTTATTCTTATAATCCTAGTAGATTTTTTACCTTGTTTATTAATATAGTTAAAGAAAAATTCTTTGTCTTTAAGTTTCTTAATAAAATCCTCCTTTGAATTTTTCTGATTAATAGGTGTTCCTAATACTAAGTTTATTTCTTCACTTGTTGTGCTCTTTGCTATTGCTGTTAATAATAAAGGCATAAAATCTTTTTTAGACTTTTCTAATTCTATATCGTATTCTCCATTACCTATAAAGTAATTTATTCCTTTGTATTGTATTATCTCTGTTCCTATTTGATTAAACATTGTATATCTGCTTGGAAATACAATGCCTTTATTGGTTTTTATATTTCTATTGCCAATTTCGATAGATAAATTTTCCATACTGTTTCTCCTTTTTGATTTTTTACTATATTCTATGTATAAGTGTTTAATTTAGTACCAAAAGTACCAAAAATATTTTATAATCTTTTTTACTTTTTGTCATGTACAAAAAAATGGAAGGCAAATGCCCTCCAGCTAATTAAGTATTGTTATTAATTTTACTAATGCAATTATACTTGTATCTACTGTTATTGTTGTTAAAAATATCTTTAATAAAGATCCTAACCTCTTAGTATTTAAATCCATAACCTTTTTATTGTCTTTAATAATTAAAACTTCCATTTTCTTTGTCTCCTTTTTTCTTTTATAGTATATAGTATTACTTTTTACACTTTTTTGTTCCAAAAGTTCAAAAAATGTTGAAAAAATTTTTTTTAGAGTTATAATAGAAGTATCAATTGCTAAACTAATTTGGTAACAGAAAAAAGAGCAGGCCAGCATCTACTAGCCTGCTCTTTTACAAGAGTTTATCTTTTAACTCCTTAATATCTAATTTTATATCTTCTACTAAATTAAATTTATCTGTTAGTTCACTAATAATTCGTTGATTTTCAACTAATATAATTTGATTTTCAGATAACGCTTTGTTTAGTTTATCTTCTCTATCTGTAGCACTTTTTTTATTTTCTTCTATTGTTTTATTAAGAGATTCTTCTCTAGCTTTAGATTCTTTTCTAGTGTCTATTAATAGCCATACAAAAAGAGCTGCGAACAGCCCTTGACTAATGGCAAATTTTAAAAGTTCTTGATCCATATTATCATTCCTCTCATATTTGCCCCATCTCCTTTTAATATAATCATAACTATTTTATTATTTGTTTTATCCAATTAGTTTTATTAGTTTCTGCCTGTTTTTTGTATAAGTCTTCCACTATACCACATCCTAACTTTGAAATATAGTTATATTTTCCAAATCTAAAAATATTATTCAATTCCTACTAATTTAGTTATATGTTAGATTCATTATTTCTTCCATTCTTTTTTCTTCATTTAAATCATATTCTTAATAGTTTTCAATAGGTTGCATATTGATATAGATTAAAGATACAAAAAATATATTTTATATAGATTTATTATAAAAATAGAGAAACACTATTTTATGTTTCTCTATTTATTTTTTATTCTATAACCCTAACTTTATAATTAGCATTTTCATGATGTTTACCATAAGTTATAGAACCTCTCCCACTAATACTATTTTTGGCGAATACTGAATCTCCTTGAGTAGAAAAATTAACAGTAGTATCAACAAATATATTTTTATACATTCTTGTATGTTGGGTTCTACTATATATATTGACTAAATCATTTTCAAAAATATTATTATATATAACAAAACTATTGCCAGCACATGTACATAATCCTTGACCATTATTGTTGAACTTATTATTTATTATAATATTTCCAATCATATTTTCCCATCCATCTTCAAATACAAATCCACTAAGAGGTGCTCTTTGACCATTATTTTCAAGTATATTATTTTCTAATATAGTATTTCGTGTTGTTAATGCAATTGCACTAGAATAGTTGTTTTTAAATGTACAATTTCTAGCATAGCATTTTTCACCAATAGGTTCATATAAATTAGCAACAGCATTATTATAATCACCATATCCACTAGTAGGAGCATTTTCTTGATATATTTCTATACCATAATATTTAGTATTTTTAGGCATAGTATATTTATAATATTGAAGATTATACTTTTGACATTCTATAAAATTTCTATTTTTATCATAGAAATATATAGAATATAATCTACTTCTTAAATATGAGAATCCCTGATATCCGAATATAAATCCAAATGCATAACTGTTGCTTATCTCATTAATTTCCATTAAATCTATGGTTCTCCATGTTCCTGTTTCAATTAATTCTATTTTATTACCATTGTCATCAAATCCACCAGCTTCAAAATTAGTGTATGGTACACCATTATGAATTATTTTTCTGGTTTGAGAGAATCCAATATTAAATCCGGGAGAGTTATCGAACGACATATTATATATCCCATTATTATTACCATTTAAATTTAATGACATACACATTTCTGAAGCATCAAATTCTGACTCTGGATAAGTCGCAGTATATCTTTCCCCGTTTATAGTACCGTTTCTCAATTCTACATTTGATGAATTTTCTGTTATAGTGAACATTCTATATCCATTTTTATTAGAATTTTCATTCTCACGTCCATATTTCCATAATGTCCAATATGATTGTATTATTTCAAATTCACTTCCATTAAAATCTAATACAAATACATCATCTCCAGGTTTGTTTATAGTTATAGAATAAGAAGGGGTTGACCACCCTGACAATAATTGCCTTTCAGATTCTGGAACTAATTCAACTTCTGGAGTTATATAAAACTTTCCGTTGGGTAATACTAATTTTTGATAGTTGTTATTTATTGCTTCATTTATTATATTTTGGAGATTAATAGTATTATTTTTTGCAGTTAAATAAGAGTTATCATTTTCAACCAATCCACTTTCAGCTAATGTTAAATTTTTAATTTTTGTTATTTTATCGTCAATCCTATCTAAGTTAGGATTTATTTTTAAATTGAAAGAAGTTGATATGCTATTGTCTAGTGTGCTAACGGTTATTTCGGCATTTCCTTCTTTATGGGCTACTATAACACCATAATCTATAGAACAAACTTCTGGGTTTGATGATGAGAATTTTACTAAATTTTCATCCATGATATCATAAGGTATAGCAGTTGCCATTAAAGGATAATATTCACCCACATTAATTTCTTCAATAGGGTTGTTTATAACAATGCCAGTCGGAGTCCTAGATGGTACTATATCACCAGAACTTCCTTCAGACACATTCCCCACGGTAACATTAATGAATTTATTTATGGTTCTATCTTTATATGAAGCGATAATATTTACTATAGTTGTACCAGCCGATTTTCCTAATAACACACCGTCATTCACTGATACAAAACCTTCGTTTCCACTATTAAAAATAAAATTACACTCATTTTTTATATTGCTAGGGGAAGTGGTTACATGTATATTTCTACTTTCATTAATATTTAAATTGACTGCTTCAGGGTAACACCAGTATGTTTTCTAGGAATAGGTCTGAATCATAATTTTGCTTTATTTCATCAGCACTTAAAGCCCTATTATATAATGTCATACTAACAAAAGTAGATTCGTCTACAGATTTTCCACTATACATGGTATCTTTTAAAGAATAATTTTTTGATGCGAATAGTGTGGATAGATCTTTATAATCTGTTATAATAGTATCGCTAAATCCAGTATATAGCTCTCCATCTACATAGGTTAGCACATTACCATCAGTAGAAATTGTTACCGAAATTCGGTGTAAACCAGTCATAAACTTATTGGCATTTTCTACATCGTAATTTTGATTCTTTTTATAACTACTTACATCAGAAGTATTCATGTAATTGATATATACTTTAAAAACATTATCTGCAGCAATACTCGAATTCGCATCTTTTCCAAAAACAGATAGCTTTCCAGGTGAAATTGTTTGAACTTCTAAAGTCATTTCGTTAGTTATACCGTAATTGGTTTCTGAAGCTGGTATTTCTATACAAGCAGTTGAATCTTTGGGAATAACTACCCCATTATTAGTTTTGGTATAACCAGTATTTAAAATATTACATGTCACCCCATTTACTGTGTCTGTTAAATATGCATTGGAGTCTGTATTTTTACCATCTAGTCTAAATACCAAACCGTCTTCAATAATATCTTTAGAACTTTCTCCTGAAACTGTAACATTACAGTTTGCTGTTTTATTACCATCAACTGTTGTTACAGTAATTACACTTGAACCTTCTTTAATAGCTGTTACTAAACCATCAACAACTGTACAATTATCATTATTACAACTCCAGTTTACTTCTTTATTTGTTGCGTTAGAAGGACTTATAGTTGGTATTAATTGTTCTGTATTACCAACTGTTAATGTGATGTTCTCTTTGTTAAGACTTACACTATCAACCAATACGTTTGTTGTTTCACCATTTGTTACAATAACTTCAACTGATTTATTTACTACGTTAGGGTTAGTTAAAGATATTGTGAAGTTATTAGTTACTGAAGATGGCACTGTAAAGGTAATAGTCTGTTCATTATTATAATTATCAGAAGTAAATCTTAACTCTCTAGCTGATAATGTAACATTGGAATTAGTTGATTCAATAGAAATAGTTTGTTCATTTGTAGGTGCTTTATCGAGTTTTACAGCAAAACTTCCACTTTCTCCACTATTTAAACTTAAAGAAGAAGGATTAGTAACTATATTTCCATATACTTCTGTTGATGTGTTGATAGATACAGGTGGGAAAGGAGCTAATCTTCCTATTTCACTTACAACTTTAGGTGAAATATATTTAGCATGCCCTAATGTGCTTGGGTGTGTTCCGTCGTTAGGACTATTGAAATATTTATTTCTTATTGATGCTAATTTTGGTTCTATTGAATCATATAAATCTATACATGGTATCGAATATTGTTTACATTTATTTTTTATTGCTTCTCCAACTTCTTTTGTAGTGACGCCTGATTTAGTATAATATCCATCAGTAGTATTAAGAGCTTCATCCTCTGAACCTATAGTACCAACTCTTTTTATAGGAGTTAAAAATACAATTAGCGCTTCCATTTTTTTTTCTATTAATGCATTTATCAATATATCAACTCTACCACTTATAGTAGTATTATCAGTAGAATTGATATCACCTATAGTAGTATTATTTCCATGATCATTAGTTCCACACATTATTATAACCAAGTCATAATCATCTGAATATTTATTTAGATTTTCTATGTGCCATAAAATTGTTTTTTCGCTAATTGATAAATTAGTTACTGAACTAAAACCATATTCTATTCCTAATTGTGTAGCATATGTTATATCTGATAAACCAGCTCTTTCTGTTGAAATGCCATCTCCTAAAACTAATAATTTTTTCCCAAACCATCTATTTTTAGTAGTATAAGTTTTTGAATAATCAAGCAATGGTACAGTACCTTCTTCTACAAAATGGCTATTGTTAACCCAATTAGGCATAGATGTACCAAAGTAAAGTCTAATATATTTTACAGTATTATCGGATATAGTAGGTATTATTGAATAACTACCACTATTATGTGTATTTAATTGTTGACTACTAACATAATTTTTATTGGAATCAAAATATTTATAAGTCAGCTGTGGCATATTTATTACATATTTTTTACTATCATCATAATTAATATAATCAGAATAATAACCCGTTACTCCATTTACTGTATCTTGTTGTATTGTAGTATAATTAAATAGATTAACAGCGGGTGCTTTATATACAACTTGCCCACCTGTCTTATTATCAATTCTATTAATACTAGCAATAATATTTGCATCACCTTTAGGTAATCCGTTTTTATCACCTACTGTTTCGTCTAATCCAACTAAAGTTTCTAAAGTATTAATAGCTGTATTTAAATTTTGCAATTCAATATTTTTAATATCATTAACTTCTTTTATTAATCCACTATTAGTATCACCTATAGCTATTCTGTTAGCTTCTATTTGAGCTGCTTGTTCCGCTGTAGCCCCACTTTGTACTGGATTTTCTGTAAGATAATTATTAACAGCTGTATTTATATCCTCTTGAGATACACTCCCAGCACCTAAATAATCTACATATCTTTGCACTTGGTCTACAACTGAATTAGCTATCCCTGATGCATTAGCTTTTAATGAAAGTACTTTGTAATCTGTCATTTTATTAGAGTTAGTTTCATCTTCCAATACAGTAACAATCATACCTACGTAAGGAGATGGTATGCTTTTTATATCTGCATATAATTTAACCTCGGTTCTTGGATCTAAAGGTTGATTTTTACCTGATGGTTTTGCAGGCCCACTAATATTAATTGTTTTATTATTATAAGTAAAATCTGTTGCCATTTATTATACCTCCTAATCTACATAAATAAATGTTTCACCTTGTGCTATAAGAATTTCTCCATATAGCTTGCATGGTACTGTATTAATAGTAATATCTATGCCATTAGCACCTGCTGTTTCTTCGTCAAATACTGTTTTTCCACCAAAACCATTATCCTTAGTTACTGCGTAATTATTAGCAGTTGGCACAATCACTATTTGATAATCTGATTCTGCTGTTGTTGATGCTAATCCTAGAGATGTCTTTCCAAGTGTATGAGGTGTAGACTTGGTTAATTTGCCGTCAGCAACGCCTTTTAGAATCATAGCTTCTGTTATTTCATTGAACTGAATTACTCTACTTCCTACATCTGAGAAACTTAATCTACCATAATACATATAAGGAGTAGTATCTGCATCTATGTTATTTATTGTTACTGTACAAGTTTTAGTTGCTACTGTTTTCTTAGATTTAAATGTTAATACACATTGGTTATTATTAAAGTTTCCTGCTAAATGAGTTCCTGTTACTGTAATAGTTTGATAAGCATTATAGTTTGATGGTGTAAATGTTAATGCAGTTTTATCAATACTTGCATTTCCGTTTGATAGGGATACTGAAATATTTTGATTAACACTAGGTGCTGTACTTAATTTAACTTGAATAGTACCTGTAGCATTTTCATTTATTGTTAATGCAGTTTTATCTAATACTATTTCTCCATAAGTGTTATCATCTTGCATATTTTCTGCTAAATATTTAAGATAATATTCTTCTATTGTTTGTGGAATAGGCATAACAGAACTTCCACCGGTTGCAATGCCTTTTAAAAATAATTCATATCTACTATTGGCTTTTAAGCTAGGTGTGTTTCCTAAAGCTAAAGCGTGTAAAAAAGTTTCTATTCTGCTTGTAGGTTTGGGCAGTGTACCACTAAAGCCTGTACCACCCGCTTGACTTGCTAGGTATGCAAAATACATCTCTTCTTTATTTGCTGGTGTTGGTATATTTCCACTACCTTTACACCATATATAAAGATAGGTTTCTATTTTAGAACTAGGTTTAGGCAATTTTGCAGTATCCCCATCTGCTAAGCATTTCATTATTATTTGTTTTTTAGTAATAGGATTCATAAATTATTCTCCTTTCTTATATTTCATTTGGATCTGGTTGAATTAAATTTTGATATCCATCTAAAATTAAAATATCATCTACAGTTTCTTTAAATTGTCTATAGTTTTTTCTGTAGACTATACTATAATCTAAATGTCCGCCTTCAATTCTCATAGCCAAATATCCTGCCATCATACATCACCTCCTATCTCAATTAAAAAGTCTATTGCTTCTTGAGCAGCATTTAGTTGTTCTTTAACATTTTGTAGCTCTTCTACATATAATTCTTCTTTTGTTTTTTTAATTTCTTTGTAGTATTCTATAGTTCCGCTAGCATTATCTATTTTTTTATATAAAATATACTTTTTATCTGGGTTATAACCATTTTTATAAAATTTTAAAATCATTTTATCACCTTATTTACCTACTACATTAATAAATAATGTACAATCGTAAGCGTCATTTGTGTTGTTAGGAATAAAAATGTTAAATCCTTTAGAATTAGGTAATGTAAACAAAATATCTCCACTAAATTTACCAGATAGAATTGCATCTTGGTTTGCTGATAAATTTACATTAACAGAATAAGTAGTACCTATGCTATAAAAGTAAGGCAAAGTAACAGCACTATAATTTTTCCCATTAATTTTAGTTGACGCTATATAATTAGGACTTAAATAAAAATACATGCTAGATATTTTCATAGTTGTTTCTTTAAATTCCATTAAGTTTGTATTTAAAATATAGTTATCGTTCTGTGTGTGATTGTAATACGTTACCATTTTGCCATCTTCTAATTTTTTAACTTTATCTTCTAATGTGTGGATAGATTTATCTAAACTTTCTAGCGTATATTGTCCGGAATAATTTCTTTTATCTGTTATATTAGATGTTTGTATACTTGTTGCACCTACACCTACTAATACTTCTGCTAATAAAATATGGTTACTATCTGTAGCTGTACTTGAGATTACTGGACTTGTTGCGGGATTTCCTTTTATTACAACAAGTTTACTGTTTGCACCATTAAATTCTATACAAATAGCATCCTTTCTTGGGAGTGAGCCAGTATTACTGTCTATAGTTAAGCTAACAGTAGCACTATTCTGATAAAACATTCCATCATTAAAAGCAGAACCGGAGGATATTGAAACTGTCATATTTGGGCTTGTTTTTGCTGTAACTTCCAAAGATGTTGATAATATTAAAGTTTTATCCTTAATTAATGTTTTGTTTAAATTTTTTATATCAGATGTATAATAAACATGATTGCTCGATGCAACAGGATAAATTTTTTCTGCCATTTTCCTACTCCTTTCTAATATCTATAACTTACAATATTATTTTTTCTGAATATGCAATTACCTAAATTAATTTTTACTGTATTATTAGAAATATCTACTGTATATTCCATTACTCTAAATTTTCCTTTTAAATTTAACAATTCCGAATCTATTCCTATATAATCGCCCGGTTCTATATGGAATATATCTAAATCATCAGTTATATTAGCTTCTAATTCTATGTTTACAATAGGAGAAGATACTTTTTTAAGTTCTTGTTCAGCGTATTTTTTAGCTGTTTCTACTAATCTTATATCGTTAACACTAAGTACTTCTTGTCTTAATCCAAATAATTTTATACTTTCTTTATCTTCTGCTATGTAATAAACGCTTCTATCTACGCTCGAGCCGTCTTCTAACTCTTCAGTAAATTGATTCAAAACATATACTTGATTAATTATTTGAGAATAATCTATTATAGCTTGACTACAATCTATTAAATTACCATCATGTACTATATAGAACTCCGATTTATCTTCTCCATATTCAGAATATATGTTCATTTTACGATTTTGATCTATATTAAAATATAAACAACCATCTTCTATAAATTCATTTATTTTTTCATCTAATTTATCGTCCCATTTAATAACTCGAGTTGTTTTTATTTCGGAGTAATCTTTATTAACTCCTTGAGTTACACCTGTATTATCATAATAATTTTGTGTACCTATTAGACTTAGAATTAATTCTCCGTGACCTACATTTGTGTAGGTTTCTTCTAAGTAATTCATATTATTACTAGATATTGCAAAGTCAAATAAATGCTTTTGCATACGGTTTTTAAGGCATGAAAAATATCCCTCGCATACAATACTCATTTGATTCAGTCCTGTATTAGAAGGATTAACTACAACACCCCACCATATACATTCTTCAGAATTATTCTCTGATAAATACAATTCTATACAATCCCCAGGTAGGAAATTAATTTCATTTTCTTTTATATACTTAATTGGGGTATTAAAGCTTAAATTACCAGTACCATTTAATGTTTTAGTATAAGTAAGATCAGAAAATAAATATATTTCACAATTATCTTTTAACACTTTATTTCTATCATATAATTTTAAGTAATACATTAAATCACTTCCTTATATGATATTTCAACTGTACATGATCCGGAATAATCTACTCTTATTATATTAGAGCCATTTACTAAACTTATATAATTTCCGGACTTATATCTCATATAAGATTTATTATTGTACCTAATCTTTCTTGAAGATGGATTACAGTCAATAAATAAGGTATATTCTGATGAAATGTTACAATTAATTTTTAAAACTTCTCCAGTAGTTAAGTTAGATATATTAATATAATCTGTATCTCCTTTTATATTAAAAGCAGGATATATAGTAGTACTAGGATTTAGTATTTCTGCTATATTACCTATTAGCGTTTCATTAAATTCAAATCCACTTCCACTTATAGTAAATCCATCTGGAGTAAAATAAAAACCACCTTGCATTATTTTTTCTAATTCAGTTGTAATTTGTGATTTATATATATTAGGATTACTTAAATGTAATGTACATGTAATTTCATCAATATTTGTAGCTTTAGATGTACAATTTACTATGCACTCATAAAAATTATCATCATTTTCTAATTTAAATCTTAATTTAATGTTTTCTTCTTTTAATATAAAATTTAATTGCTTTTCAGCTTTATTTTCATTTACATTAAATTGATGTTTTATTATTACACTTAAAGTAAGGTCCCTAGAAGTAACTTTTGAACTACCATAAAAGGAGCCATCATAAAATAATTCAGACTCGCTTATATTCTTTTGAAAATTCATTATTCCATCTAATCTAGAAACATAGTCTCTTGATGGTTGTAATATTAAACCATTTAACTCTATATAAGTGCAATCTATCATTATCTCTTAACCCCCTTTATAAGCGTTACCATTTCATTTAACTTTTTCTTTTGTGAGTTTTGATCTGTAAAGTTAGGATTATTCATTGTCACGTTTATATTAGAACCAGTATTTATACCTGCTCTTTCTAATACAGTGCAAAGTCTATCTAATCTTTTATCTATATTTAAAAACCTTTGATCAACTCTCGTATTTACCATATCGTTCATTTTTTGTGTAGTCATTAAAGCGTTAGTAACTTTAGTTCCTTGTTCTAGGTATGCATATTCTCCTCTTACAGCAGAAGCTAGTGAATAATTTGAAGTTGTTGATGCCCCAAAAGGATCTACTAATTCTGTACCTGCTTCGTTAATGTTATATACACCACTTTCGTTTATAGTACCACCAGTTTCTTTTTTACCTAAAACTCCTGTTACTACATCAACACCTTTTGAAACAACTTTAGCTGTAGCTGTAAACACCTTTCCTGCAAAGCTTCCTAATTTAGTAATCAAATTATCTAAATCACTTTCGCCTTTTATTTTAGTTTCTACTTTTACATTTGTATTTTTAGGTAGGTTGTTTATTTTTCCTTTTAAATCATCAGCACTGCCACCTGCGTTAACCATTTCTTTTGCTGCTGCTTTAAATTCTTCTGAACTTGTAAAGCCAAAATCTTCTGCTTTTAATGTACCATTATCTATAGCTGCACATATTGCAGCAAATTTCTGTTCTGCAGTTCCTTGGGTTACACCTGCTTGATCTATTACTTGTTGCATTGCGGCCCAAGCTTCATTACCAAAGAAACCAAATGATGTAGCTGAACTATCTAACATACCCATTATTCCACCACCTGCATCTTGAATAACCATATGCATATTACCAAATTCATCGGAAACATAAGAAGTTTGTAGCCCCATATTATTAGCATATTCTTGCATGGCCGCTTCTGTGTCAAAGAATGATGTTTCAATTCCAGTATTAGTATCTATAACCGTCCACATATTATCATTAATTTGCTGAACAGCTAACCCATTTTGTTTTGCATATTCTTGATCATACATAGCCCTACGATTAAGACTTGCCATCTGTGCTTGTTCTATAGCATTAATATTATTTATTTGATTATTGATATTATCTTTAAGTGCTTGTTTCTCTTGTTCGCTTAATCCTGCACGTTCATCTATAAAATTTTTTTCATTTTCTAATTCTTTTATTCTTTCGTCATTCATAGTTTTATATTTATTTCTAATTGCTTCAACTGAGCCTTTTTCTGCACCTTTATATATTGCTTCTTCTTGTGCAATATGGCTTTCTGTCATAGCCAACATAGTATCAAAATCATTAGATTGAACTTGTGCCATTTCATCTTGGACATCTTTTCTTACTTCCTCTATTTGTTTCATACCTTCTTCGGTAATATTACCATCTTCGCCTAGGTTATTTCTAATTATTTCTGCAATTTTCTTTTCGCCGCCATCTACTACTTGTTGTGCATTATCATATGCTTCAGACCAAAGTTGCAAATATTTTTCTTGTGATTCCCCTGTTATCCCCGCTTCTTCTAAACCGCTCTTGAATTGTAGCTTATGTTCTTCTTTATTGTTGCTTTCAGGAACTATTTGAACCATCTGTTCTAATTCTTTTTGTTTAGTTTCGTCAGACTTCTCTGTATCATTTAAAAGGGCATTTATATCGTCCTGCATACTTCTTAGGTTTTCTACCCATGCTTCAACATCTGCTTCTGTATTAGCTAATGCTTGTTTATAGTCATCTCCAAATTTTATATTGTATTCTTTACCAAATATCTCTGTCCATATATTTTCGTTAGTTCGTATTCTTCCTGTAAAATCATCATAACAATCAGCCATTTCAGCTAGCTTAGCTTCTGATTCTTCTATTTCTTTTTGATTATTATAAAAAGCTACTCCTAACGCGGCTACACCAGCTATTGCTCCCCCTATTAATCCACCTGTTAAAGTAAATCCACCAAACACTTCAGATAATCCACCAGCAGATTTAACTAAACCACCAATAGCAGTATCACTTTCAGCTAAAGCTTTTGAAAAACTTCCAAATGACTTAGTATCTGCAGCAATTTTAAATAATCCTGATAATGCTTGTGCACCTTTTCCTAAACCTTCTACAAGTGAACCAGTAGCTTTCATGGCAGTTCCGAACACTAAAGCAAGTGCTCCAAATTTTGCAACTGCAACAACTGTCTCAGGATTTAATTTGGAAATATATTTAGCAACATTACTAATACCTTTAGAAACTTCATCTAAAACCGGTAATAAAGATTCTCCTAATTTAGAAGCACTATTTTTAACTTCATTTATACTTTTCTTAAATTTAAATTCACTAGTATTTGCAACCTCTTCAAAAGCACCATTACATTTGCCAGCACTTTCTCCCATGCCTTTTAGTGCATCTTTAAATACTTTTCCACCTTCACTAGCAATTACAAATCCAGCACCTGCAGCTTCACTACTACTCCACAAAGCATTAAAATCATCTTTTGATCCATTAACGCTATCAGTTATAATACTTAGTACATCTGCTAAAGAATTACCATCTTCCATTAATTGAGTAAATGATTTACCTGTTTTTTCTTGAAGGATTTTACCTACATTTGAACCAGTATCACCTAATTCTTCGAACATAGCTCTAAGTTTGGTATTTGATTGATTTACATTAATACCTGCTTTAGTAAGTGATACATATCCACTAAGTAAGTTATCTAAATCTACATTATAAGCTTTAGCACTAGAAGCAGATTCACCTAACACTGAACTTAATTCTCCTACTGTTAATACACCTTTTTCTTGTGTAACAAACAGCTTATCAGATATTTCTCCTGTGTCTTTTACTGTTTTACCATAAATATTCATTATACTAGTTAATGCACTAGATGCATCTGCTATTTCACCAAATCCACCAGTAGCAACTTTATTAACTTGATCCATAAATTCAACTGATTGAGAATAATCTACTCCAGCACTTACAGCATTGTATAAAGCATCTGTTAAATCTTCAACTGATTGTCCTGTATTATCTGATAAATCATAAACATCTTTTTTAAAGTTTTTTAAACTTTCTCCAGAATCTTTTGCTAAAGTGTTTACTTTTGCAAAACCTGATTCTGCACTCATAGCCAAAGTTGCTAAGCCTGCACTTGCAGTTACAATTATCGCACCAGCTTTTTGTACATCTTCTCCTAAATTTTTAAGACTTCCACCTATTTTTTCTAGGTTTTTCCCCCATTCACTAAATCTTTTACTAGCTAATATGAATTTATTAGATTGTTCTTCTAAGGCTTTATTTGTAGCTTTTAACTGTCCTTCTAAATCAATTAAAACACCTCTTTGTTTTTCTAATTGAGCTGTATTACTTACAATAGTATCTTCATTACCTTTTACTCTAGATTTCATATTTGCATATTCATCTGATACTTCATCTAAAGCTTCTTTTAATTTTAAAGCTTCTTCTGATTCTTCACCATACATCTTTACAGCATTTTTATATTCATTATTAGCTTGCTTCTTAGCTTTAGATAAATCTTCTAAAGATTGCTTATTCCCTTCTAAAGCTTTTTTATTTTTTTCTAAATTAGAATTGTATTCAGCCATTATTTTTTTACTTTGTTCCATAGCTTGTTGAATAGCTTTTTGCCTTGAAGTCAAAGTTTGAATATTGGAACCATATGTATTCATTTCTTTAGCTGAATTTTTTACTTCTTCATTGCATAACTGCATATTTTTCTTCATGCTGGCCATATTTTTATTAAACTCAGATGAATTTAATAAATATTCAATTTTAATTTGAGAATCACTCATATGTTCCCTCCTTTCTAAATAAAAAAGGAACTCTTATGAGTTCCAATATATAGGAGTATATAGTTCCCCTTGAATTATTAAATTATCATCTAAACTTATTTCATATTGATATAAAAAATTATAACTATCTATTAAATATTGAGCTTCAACTAGATCTAATTCTCTTATTGACATGTAATACATAAGAATTTCTTTCTTTTTTTCTTCTGTTATATTCCATTCTCGCCTATTATTATTTTGCAAATATTTTACTGCTACTTCATATTCATTTATTTTCCCATTTAATTCATTATATGTGTCAAAATAAATATATATTAGTGATAGATTGAGTAATAAGCTTATTATTAATAAGCATCTTTTTAGAAGTTTCATTTTATTCTCCTTTAACCTTTTTAATATAATATATGCACTAGATTTTAAAAAGTTCTATATTAAATTAAAAAAGTCATTGGCATCTTGAGCTTTTATTACTTCTTCTTTTTTAGTAGTAGGCTTATTTAAAGATTTCATTATTTCTATATATGAAGTTAAAAGAATATTCTTCTGATTTAATTTATATGCATTTAATAATGCTTTTAATTCTCTAGGAGTGGTTTCAAAAAATTGTTCTTTTGTGAAATGTAATACTGTTATTGCTGAACAGTATAAAAAATTAAAATATTCTTCAAAATCTTGTGATTCTTCTTTGCCTTCGTGTTTTTCTTCATTTTTATCTATGTAAATTAAGCTGTTTAATACTGATGTTTCAATTAACTTAAAATAAATTTCTGGAAGTTCCTTTAAATGTTCTTTTATTTCGTAATAAGGAATTTTACCATTAGCCATACAGTATAATAAAGCAGCTCTATATTTGTTATCTTCATTTAATTTTTCTAATAAATCAAACGGAGAGCTTACATCTAATTCTCTACTTATATCATCTTGTAAGAAGTTATATAGATTTCTTAAAACATTAAAAGTAACTTTCACTTCTATTTTTATATTATTAATTGTTATTATCAATATATTATCATCACAAATTAGCATAAGCCCTCCATTTTATTAAACTGATGCTTTTGGTACAAACATTTCAGCAGTTAATGTTGCTGGTGTTTCTCCAAAGCCTTTTAATTTATAAGTTTTATTTGCATTGTCTAAAGCCATTGCAGTAAATGCTAATGATTTAGCATTGAAAGTTTCGTTCAATTTGTTATCCTATAGGCTTTTTATCCCATAGTTCTTATAGTTTTCTATAAGTTCAGCATATCTTTTTATCTTCAACTTTACTTGCTAAGATATCGGTGCCTCTTGCAGATATTATATTCTATTTCTAGGTTCAATCTGTATGCGTTGCGGCTGACTAAGTTTTTAAACCTAGCCTTCACCTCTGATTAGCATATAAATTATTACATTAAAACATACCAAAGAATTTATTTCAATAATTTACTTAGCCTTCCAGTTTTTTCACCGATTTTCATTAAATCATTTCTGATTTAAGCGGCAACTAGTCTACCGTCTGCATCCTTAGTGCTAATGTCCTGAGAAATTTCTCCTAAAGCACATTTAGGGAATATTAAATATCCATTTTCTTCATTACCAGTTGCAGGATTAACTGCTGTAAATTCTGCTATAATTGCAACAAATGGTTTGTTATCAGTCATTCCATATAAAATGTTTCCTGCTTCATTTTTCTTATAACCAAATATTTTAGCTTCTGTATCTTCATCAGTTGAGTAAAATCCAACAGTACCTGTCGTAGATCCTTTGCTCTTTTTTGAATAAATAACAGCATTACCAGCTGCTAATTTTGTTTCACCCTCACTAGTTTCTGCTGTAATTTGTGTCATGTCTGCAACAGTGAAAATATCACCATATGAACCATCATCACTTAATTGGGCCATTTTTAGTTTTCTTAAACCATTTTCTAGTTTTGCTACAACTGCCATTTAAATTCCTCCTTAAAAAAAGAGCGATTAACGCTCTAAAATTTTTTATATTTAAATCTCATTGCTTTATGGTATAGTTTAGTATCTGGTTCATAAAGATCCCCATCCCCTTGAATATAAACATATCCTTTAGCTTTGAGAGTATTTTTAATTGTTTTTGCTAATTCTATATAGTCATAATAACTAAATATATCAATTTGAATTGTATATATTTCAGTTAAATTTTTATTACCAGCAAAATCTGCATCTATATCACTTATAATCCTATATTCTATATAAGTATCTTTTATTTCTTCCTCTGGCTTTATAAATGCATATATAGGAATGCTGGTTATTTCTTCTAAATCTTTTTTTAATTTACTTAGCATAGTTTTTAGCCAGCTCCTTTGCTGTATCAATACATTCATTTTTACTACCTTCTATAGCTCTGTATAGTTTTCCTATATTATTTTTAACTTTAGAAGTTCCAAATTCATCATAAATATAGTAATGAGTATGTGGTGAAATGGATACCTTTATACCTCCATCACTCTTCCTTACTTGTTTTTTAATTGATTTTTGTGAAGCACCTGTGTCACGAGCTATATTAGCACTCATTGCATCTACTACAATATCTCCAATTTTGTTTGCAACATTTCTTACTTGAGCATCTGTTAATTCTTTAAATAGACTTTCTGTTTGTTCTATTCCAGTTATAGTTACTCCACTCATATTTGCACCTCTACTTTTACATCTACGTATTTATGAAGGTTCTTATAATCTTGAGCACTTATAATATTGAATAAATTATCTTTATATTTTAGCTTATATTTTTTAGTATTAAATTCTAATTCTTTAGTAAATTTGCAATATCTTACTCTAAAGCTAATAATGTATTTATTAAAAGTGGCATAAGTATTTGTAAATTCATCATTGCTTAGATTTAATCTATTTGCCCAGCATTCATAGACTGTTGTATTTGTAGTAATTTTAAATCCATTCTCATTTTCTACTGTTTCAGTACTTACAAATGCTACTTTTTCTGTCATTTTAAAAGCATTAGCCATTTGTTACCTTCCTGTAATAAGCTCTTAATTTAATATAAAGATTTGTAAGTCTCGCACCACTTGTTGATTGCTCATCCCATAAGTTTTTAATTACAATTTTATGTACTATATCGTATAGATGCATTAATTTTTCATCACCAGAACTATAAACAATTTCTGCTTCTGCTCCGGTACTTGTTTCTATTATTGTTTTTGCCTCTTCTATAAAATTAATGATATCATTATCCTTTTCGCTAAAATCAATCATCATATAAGATTTGGCATCTTCTAATTGAACCATAAGCCCTCCCCTTTTTAGAGGAAAAGGCCTATGCCTGTTCCTCTAATTTAGCAATTAAATCAGCTTTTTTAATATTAGATGGGTATTCTACCCCGCTTTCATCTGCAATAGATTTCAGCTGAGCTACCGTGTACGAGCTATAATCCACAGTAGGCTCGTCTATTGTTGCAGCAATTTCATCGTCCACACTTAAAGGAGCTACTGCAGATTTAACAGGGTTAATTACTCCCCCTGTACTAAAGCTAATCTGAATGCAGATTTCATTTTAATCTTGTGATCTAAGTATCCTGTTAATACGAAAGAAGTGATTCCTGTTTTGATGTTTTTATCTGATTCATAAGTAGCATCTAAATCATAGTTGAAGTGAGAGTAAGAAAAGTCACCAACTACTGGAATAGTTGCTAAGTCACAGAAGATAACTGGAGCACCTAATACTGATTCTGGTTGTGCTTGGTATAAAGAAGCATTTCCGTTTGCTAAAGCTTCGATTATGTCATAATAATCTGCTCTTCTCATAACAATTTTTGCTTTATCAGCATAATCATCTTCTAAATCTGCAAGTGCTGCTTTTATTGCTAAGTATTTACTTTCTTTAGTAATAGCAGTGATGTCATAGTTAGAACCAGTCTTGTTATAGAATGAAGTTTCTGGATTTGATGTTCCAACAGCAAAAGCAAGTTTCTTTTCTTTCTTTGCCATACCACTTCTTAAAGCATTTTCTACATATCCTACTAAATTAACATTGCTTCCTCTTAAAACTGCATCTGTGATGTCTGCAAATACTCTAAAGTCTTTTCTTTCAAATTTAATTTTAGATGCTGACATAGCCATTTCTTTTGCAGTTGCACTATTAGAAGTTAAGAATTCATCATCATCTAATGTGAAAGCTAATTTAGGAATTTCAAGGTTTGTGATATTAGTCATTGTTGAAACTCCTCTTAATGGGTTAACTGCAAATGGTTCAGTAACTAATTCTGTCATTAAAGTTGTTGGTAATAAGTTTTCACCATTTCCTGCACCTGATCCTTCTCCTAAAGCATTAAGAACTCTTTGACTTACTTTTTCTTTTTTCATAGTAGCTCTGATTAATTCAGCTTTTGCTTCTATTTTTTCATCTCCTGATTTTCTTAAATTGTGAATAGAATTTTCTCTCTTAAAGTTTTCTGCAGCTTCTTCATCTAATTCTTTTAAATCATTTTCATATTTTTCTACTCTATTTTTAAGATCTTTTACTATTTCTTCTAATGCAGCTCTTTGTTCTAAAGTTGATGTTACATCAGCATAAGCTGCATCTACTTTATTTACTGCTTCTTTAAGAGAAGCTCTAGTTCCTTCTAATTGTTGTTGAATTTTAAATCTGTTTTTTGCCATATTTTTCGGCCTCCTTTTAAAATAATTTATCAAAATTTTCATAGCCCTTCATTGCTTTTACTTCCTCCAATAATGCTTTTGTTTCCTCACTCATTACTGGTTTTTGGGCATCAAAAAAAGGCTTTGTTAAGCCTTCAGGAACATTTTTATAATTTTTAAATAATTCACTATTTATACTTGCAACTGCTTTGTTTTCTGCTAAAACCTTATCACATAGACCTAATTCTTTAGTCTCATCAGCAGATAACCATGTTTCATTATCCATAAGCCTTGTAAACTCAGCTTTTGTGGTCTTTTTCTTACACTTTTCAAGGTAAGTTTCTTTAATTGATTCAGTAATTCTATCTAAATCATCTGCCATTTTTCTCATTTCATTGGCATTTCCCCAAACGATAGATGAAGCATTATGGATCATAAACATACTGTTCTTATACATATAAACTTTATCGCAACTTGAAGCTATAACAGTTGCTATACTTGCAGCTAAAGCATCTACTGTACAAGTAGTTTTCCCTTTTCTACGTTTTATCATATTGCCTATTGCAATACCTTCAAATACTTCTCCCCCAGGACTATTAATAAAAATATTAATGTCTGCTTCAGGGTTAATAGAGTCTAACTCCTTTTTAAAAAGGTTTGCAGATGTACTTCCTTCATATTCATAACTAGATATATCACCATATATGAATAATTCAGCACTTGTTTCTGCTATATTCTTAAATTCCCAGTATTTTTTCACTATCTCACCCCCTTTCAGTAATTTTAGGTATAAAAAATAGGCCTTTTAAGCCTCTTCATCATTTTTATTTAAGTTATTCCCAGAATTGCTTGTCATAAATTCATCATATCTCTCTGCATCCCATAAGTCCCTAGACATATAACGTTTATCCCCATCTTTAACTGGTCTAAGGTCTTCTAGTGCTCTAACTTCATTAACAGACATTACGCCATTTCTAAGCATAATCTGATAGAAGTTACCCCTTTTCTCCATAGTTGCTCTGGCATATCCATTCATTTGGATTTTTATTTCATATCCATTCATTTTCTCATGCTCATTTAGTAATTTTTTACTAAATTCTTGCTCATATTGTCTTACGATAGGAAGTAAACTGTCTTTTAAGAATAGCAAATCTTCTGTATCTGAATTACTTCCCTTATTATTTGAACTAGAGCCTTTAGTTAGCTTACCAACTATATTAAAAACTCTCTCTACTCTTTCTACTGTTATCTGATCTACTGTTCCAATATTAGCATCAACCGCAGTTTTACCTGATAGCTCTTCAAACTTCATTGTACTGTCTAAGTAAATTATTCCTGCTTCTTGCATTCCTTCCATCATCTCATCATATTCATCAATAAGTTCTGGTGATAATTCTGATTGAATAGTTACTACAGCATTTGCTTTTAGGCTTTCTTTCATCTGGTTTAAAGAAAATTCCTTTACTTCAATATCATAATCAATTGTATTTTTTAAGATATCTAATGGATTTATGCCTTTATAACCATTATTATCTAAATATTCTAGTGCAATTATGTGGCTATTATGAATATAAGCTATATCGTTACTTTCTATGTCTCTTATTCTATAATAAAGTTCATTATCATCTTCATTTAGAAGTGGTGTTACATAGTCAGATTTTAGTGGCCATATAAATTTTGCATCTCCTAATCTATCATATTCTATAATGGCATATGCTCCTGAATTTGTATTCCTTGAAGCTTCCATGAATTGAATAAAATTAAACATTGTTTGTCTTGGATTAGGCCCAAATTTAAATAAATATGCTAAATTATGCTCATATGGAGTTAATTTTTGATAATTTTGTTGTATTTGTATTGGTGCTGAAGCTATTGCATTAGCTTTTATCATTACAGCACTAAATATAGTTTCATTTGTTGCTAAATCTCTATTATAAAATTTCCAACCGAAATTTCTAACAAGTTTAATATTTTTCTTTCTTGGTGTACTTGCAAAAACACTTTTTAATTTATTTAAGATTTTCAATTGCTCACCCCCTTTTTGCGCCTATTCGGTACATATATAATAGAGCGTTTAGGCCTTAATACACTCATTCCACGACTTAAAGCATTAATAGATGCTGCTAATAAATCAATTCTCTGTGTATCATTTCTATCTTTTTTAGAAAGCATAATATTTTCCTGATGATCTGTAGTTATTACAGCATTAGATGCACACCATATGAATAATGGGCTTCCATCATGAACTAAATTTCCTTCTATAATTAAATGTTTAAATAATTTAGTAGCCTCAGATAAATAACTAACTCTCTGTGGAACTTCAACTCTTGTAATTCCTTTTTTGTAAAGATCTTGAGTACAATATTCAGCTGAATATGGGTCATATGCTACTTCTCTAACTTTCCAATCATATTTCTTATTTACATCTAAAATATCATTAATTAAGTAGGTATAATCTACTACTCCACCAGGAGTTAACGTACACCAGCCTTCATCTGCCCAATGCATATATGGAACTCTATCTGTTCTTTCGTGTTTTGCTGCTTTGTCTTCTGCTATATATCCATGTGCTGTAAATGCATACCTTCCATCTTCTAGTCTAAATAAATATCCTGTTGCCGTAAGGTCTGTTGCCTTAGATAAGTCAATACCTGCTATACATTCTCTACCTTTAGTAAGTTTTAAAAATTCTTCTCTGCTTACTGCTAAAGATTTAAATTTATCCATTAATCCATCTAAGAACATATTTTCGCTATCATTTTGCCATAAATCACATCTTTTAGTTAAAAATTCTCTTATTTTACCGTAATCATTACTTCCATAAGCTAAATCATGGTCACTTTTAATTTGTTCAGCTAATATTTTTGCATATTCATTGCCGTTAGCAACTTCATTTAACATAGGAGCAGCTTTAGGCCATACACTCATGTCATGTGGATTGTCATCCTTATCTAATTCTCTTATAATTACAA
The DNA here is from genome assembly GCA_934148875.1 of uncultured Bacilli bacterium. GTDB lineage: Bacteria > Bacillota_I > Bacilli_A > RF39 > UBA660 > Alloscybalousia. The sequence continues at coordinate 1,539 of CAKPDJ010000002.1, read as the reverse complement.
AATAATTTTCCATGTTAGGAATATGACCTTCGAGAATTTTTTTACATGTTTCTTCTTCTATTTTACAAGGAGAATTTTCTGCATTAATTCCAGCTGTAGTTATTACATTAATTAATTCCTGTGGTCTTTTCCCAAATGCAGATTTAATAGTTTCGTATACTTCTGAAGATTTCCATTTGTGGTATTCATCTATTATGGCTATACAAACTGAAAAACCATCTTTATTATCTGTATCTTTTGATAGAGCTTCCAGTTCACCTTCTCTTTTTCTATTAGTAACATATGTCTTTTTTACTTCTAACTCTTTGTCTATTTTAGGGCTTTTTTTAGCCATAGTACAAGCATCTTTCCAAACTATTTTAGCTTGTTTTCTATCATATCCAGCACAATAAACATTAGGAGACATCTCAAATTCTCTTAATTCCGGTTGAAAAGGTGGATAATAACAATCTCCTACCATACCAAATGTGGCGATACCTGATTGAACAGTAGACTTAGCATGCCCTCTTGAAATTTTATTATAAGAATATTTAAATCTTCTATATCCTGTTTCTCTATGCACCCATCCAAATAAACAGCCTAAATCGTATTTTTGAAATGCTACCAATTCTATAGGTTGTCCTGCAAATACACCTTTAACATGAGTACATCTTTTAGAAAACCAATTAAAAATTAAATTAGATCTTGTAAGATCGAACACATAAGGAAATTCATCTGTATTTTGCCTTAGTAAATCCCTTAGATGTCTCTCACAGCTTAATTTTTCCCATTTACAAGCTACTCTTTGGCCTGTAACAACTTCAATAGCATATTTGTGAGTTGGATATTCAACATCTATCCAAGGAAAATCTTTTATTTTTTCATAAAACTCATTAATCGAAAAGGTCATTATCTTCCTTCTCTTTCTTAGTTTGTTTCTTTGGTACACATCTTAATGAAGATGAAATAGTCATTAGATTTTCCTTTTCTATATTAAACATCATCATTCTCTTAGATTGAAGCTGTTTATCAAATTGGATAGCTTTACTATCACTTAAATTTAAAGCATTCGTGTATGAATCGTAATCTATCTCTTTATTTTTATATTTTTTCTTAGCATCTAAAGCCATTTTTTTATACTTTTTAATTTCTTTTTCTATATCTTTGCACTCTGCTGCTAAAAGACAATATCTATTAATGGCTCCTGCATATATCGCATCATTTTTTTGTATTTTGCTTAGCATTTCAGATATTCTTATGAATTCTTTATGTGCTACTTTGTTCTTTTTAACTTCATCAAATTCAACTAATGAAGTTTTCGTAAGCATTGATTCTTCTGCCTTCCTGCGAGTTTCTAACTCGTGTGGTGGGATGTGTGATCTTCCCCTTTCTATAAGCTGAAGGTAAGAAGCTGCTGGTCCTGCCATAGTAACACCTCCTGTTTACATATTTATTATTTAATTACAATATTATGTTAATATTTCATTCGTATTTTTAAGAATGGCTCAACCAAGCCCTTTATAAGCCTTAAAATTTTTTAGTTTGCGGATTTTTTTACAC
>CAKPDJ010000001.1 GCA_934148875.1 uncultured Bacilli bacterium | reverse complement strand
TATACAAATCTTGTACAACCAAATGTTTTATGAACTAATTTTTTTTGATTATCAGTTAAATACATTCTAAATTTATAGGCTTTATACATGATGATATCCTCCCTTGATGGTTATGTCCTACTATTATAAAAATAAAACATACGTTTGTCAATAGGCATATACCATTTTTGTATAAAAAAACTTTTAACTTTAATTTTTTTATGTAGTCTTGATTCTATTGAGGTGTTTTTATTTAAAAATAATCCAAACGCACTTTCCTTATATATGAAAAAAAGACTGCCTAAGCAGTCTAAAATATCTTATTCCTCAGATTGTGCAGGATCTTCAGCTTCTTCATATGCCTTTAGAATAGCTTCTTCAAACATAGCACGAACTTCTGGATTAATTGGATGAGCTATATCTCTATAATCGCCTGTAGGAGTTTTCTTACTAGGCATAGCTATAAATAATCCTTTTTCTCCTTCAATGATTCTAATATCATGAACTGCAAAACTATCATCTAATAATACTGATGCAATTCCTTTCATTCTAGAACCTTCTTTTTCAATCTTACGTACATTTACAGATGTAATCTTCATATGTATCCTCCTTCTAAAGTAATTTACTTTATGTATATATAATATAATACTTTAATAAAAAAAGCAATATTTTTAATAAAGATTATCAAACTTGAGTGACAACCAATTTACGTATTAAAACATCACTATAACTAAACGATTTTACTAAAGAACTATCTATTACTTTTACTATAAAAACAGATGGATATGTATCAATAATAGTAGCTGAAAATTCTTCTATTTGATTTCTACTACCATTAAACCTAAATTGCATTGTTTGACCTTTATATGAACTAATTTTACTTCTAACTTTTTCTATATTCATCTTGGATACCCCACAAACATACAACCCTTAGTTATAACGCCACCTATACCATCACTACCAGATTTAGTCTTATCTAAAACATCAAGTAAATCGACCGTTTTATTACGATCATAAAAAGCTAAATAAGAAGCAATAATTGCTGGATCCAAAGCATGTATATTTATTCTCTTAGGACTAGATGCAAAAGTAGCCCCAGCTTTTATAAGTTCCTCATAATTACTTTGACAAGCTCCAGCTATTATAATTAATTTATCTTGATTCTTTTCATAATTACGAGCAACTTTCACAGCCTCTATAAAATTTTCTGTATTCTTATAACTAGCTACATCATCAATAGAACCCTTTCTTTTATAGTAAGCATCATGCCCAGTAATTACTACAATATCAGGATTAAGTTCTCTCAAATATTTATCTATTTCTGTTTTAATGTCTACTTCCTTTAAACATAAACCATAAGCCATAATATTTAATTTTTTATAAAAATTCATACATCTTTTTAAATAATCTTCATCACCATCTATATGTAGTATTTTCCCTGGCAGATAAAAAAACTCACTACGATCAAGTTTTAAAGAATTAGTTATAGTACTAGTAACTCTTTCATCATCAACTATGTTAGTTTCTGATACCTTGCTTAAATCATCTAACTCGCTATCAGCATATAACCTTAAATTAATTCCTTTTAAATAGGCAATATTACCCTCAATTCCTTCAATTATAAAGAAAGTATCATTATTATAAGAATTTCTAGTAACTATATCCCCAATTTGAAAAAGCATATCTTCACCCCTATCAATGAAGTATATGCTTCTATTTATCTAAATTATTACTAATATCAACGAAAATCTCAAGTGATAACTGTTCAGCTCTAACATTTAAGTTAAAGTGATATTTATTAAGTACTTCCTCAATTTTAGAAAGATTATATCCCTTTAAATTGTTTCTTAAATTCTTTCTTTTAAAACGAAAACTATCTCGTACTAACTCAAAAAACAATTCTGAATTATTAAGTGGCAACAAATTCTTTTTACGATTAAGAGAAATAATAATACTATCAACATTAGGTTTAGGAACAAAGCAATTCCTACTAACTAAAAATTCTTTCTTTATATCATAATAATAATCAAGAAAAACCGTAATAGAACTATATTCCCTAGTACCAACTTTAGCAGCATAACGATCAGCTACTTCTTTCTGTATCATAACTACTATTTTTTCTATATCTAAACCAGACTCAACTAAACCTGTAACAATAGGAGTAGTAATATAATAAGGTAAATTAGCTACTACATACAAATGTGAATAACTATAATCCTCCAAATCTTTAAATATATCTCTTTTTAAAAAATCATCATAGATAACACACACGTTATCTAAACCAACCAAATTATTATCCAAAATATCTTCCAAACTATCATCTATTTCATAAGCAAGAACTTGTTTAGCCTTTTTAGCCAAAAATTTAGTCAAAGCTCCAGCTCCAGGTCCTATCTCAATTACCAATGTATCATCCGGAATATTAGCACATTCTACTATTTTTCTAGGAATAGAATCATCTCTTAAAAAATTTTGTCCATATTTTTTCTTAAAGTTAAACTGTTCATTTTTCATACATATTCACCACTATTAATATAACATAAAAAAAAAGAAGTATAAACACTTCTATATTAACATATTTAAAAATACTTATGCTTTCAATTTTTTATTAACTGTTCTATTTTGTTTAGGTTTAACACTATTTTCTACAGAAGCATCATTTTCCTCTTTTTCTTTCAAATTAATACCATCAAAAATAAGTAAAACATCAACAACACTCAAGATATAAAGCATTGCCTTAATAGGTGCAATCATATCAGCAAAATAATTAAAATTAATATCATATCCTAATCTAATCATAGCAACCATATTTCTATCACATAAAGTCCTGTAAATTGTAAATAAAATCATCATAAATACTAAACAACAAGTTATATTATAAAATGTACACTGCATTACACTTTTCTGTCTTAGTATAAGATTAATTGAAAATAATAGAAACAATAGAAAGAAAGGAATAAAATTCATAATAGCATCCATCATATTTTTTTCAAGTCTTCTATACATATTAATAATAATATAAAAAGTAAAGACAAAACAAATTAATAATAAAATAATTTTAAATATTGAAAAAAATCCATTTATTATTTTAGTCATAATTGCCTTCCACCTCATTTCTAAACCATTCAGATACAAATTCTACATAATTTGCTGCCTTATTATAAGCATTTAATACTTCATAAAAGCCATCTTTGGTATTATTCTTAACAGAAGCAGTAGCAATAGAAGTATTAAAAAAATAACTACTATTATTTATTAAATCCTTCTTTAAATATGAAGTTTCATTTACTAAAGAATTAACATATAACTTCATCATATCTTTATTATCTACTAAATACTTACTGTTAAAATTATCAGAATTAACTGAAGTTGTCCAATATAAACTACCAGTAATACATTTACTTAAAATACTATCTTCATATGATTCTCTTAAATTATAAACATCAACTATAGTAATTCGTTTTTTTCCTTGCATATTCTTAATAGTTTCATTATTAAAACTATTAATACAAGCATTCAAATTTGAAGATATAACTATCATTTTACTTGTTTCAATATTACCACTATATCTATTGGCATCAAAACCAGAAATATTATTAGATACACGTGCCATCTTCTCTTGAAAACTTAAAACTAAAGCTTCATTATCAAAATCATCAATATAATCCTTTCTAAGTTCCAAATAATGATAAGCATTTATTAATAGATAAAATGCTGCAAAAGAAAAAACTAAACCCATTAAAGCATAACTTATAATTTTAATATACTGCTTAATAAAAACCATAATATTTATTCCTCCTTACTACTATCTAAAAACTACTATAAAATACTGTTATTATCATTATCATCATCTAACAAATCACTTTTATCATCCGGATTATCTTTTACCTCATCACTTAAATTAGAAACTACATCGCTTGATTTATTATTTTGTGACACTTTAAACAGTTTTAAAACATCACTACCAATAATAAATAAACATGGGATAACAATAATTAATAACCAACCAATAGGTTTAGTCATAAATGTCTGAACATAACCAATCATTGGAATTCTAAAAAATACTTTACCTATAACTTCATCGGGAGAAATCAAAGCAAAATCTTCCGTATTATTATGGTCCCCTTTAGTCCTATATTTTATACCAGTATCAGTATTAACAATACCTATTACACGATGGGTAATAGGAGTACCATTAGTTTCAATCTTACTTGATACAAAAGTAATTATATCATTAACTTTTATTTTATCTTGTTTAACTCTAACTGTAACAACCGCATCATGTACATTTATACTTGGTATCATACTATTACTCATAATAATATAAGCACCAAATAAAGGTTGTCTTTTTTGACCCTGCCTCATACCAATTTTTTGATCTATAAAATAAGCTAAAAACATACACACTACAACAATCAATATTGCCGTAATAGAATAGAAAAATATTGACGATACAAAACGAGAAACTTTTTTAAATGTACTCACACAACCACCATCCTATTCTACTTATTATTACTATACATATAATATCACATAAAAAAAAGGAAGTAAAATAAAAAAGAAAAACAAACGTCTTTCTTTACATATTTCGATTAATAAACACTACTAGCAGCTACATTGACTTTAAGTGAAAAATATTTATTATCAAGGGTACTATAATCAAAATTTTCTTCTGTAGGCATTTTTATCCACATTCTAAGTCGAAATCTTTGTCCATATGCTACTTCACCTGCTTGTACTTTTCCATAATAAATAGTTTTACCTTCTAATAATGGATTAGTTGTATCAGTAAGTTTATCATATGTAACAATATCATTATTAACATAAGTCAATTCCGTTTTACTTTCTTGATTACCATTCAAAGTAGTTAAATATACTTTTATAAACTCTTCTGGTAAAGTTGAATTACTATTTTTAAGAGCTGTTACTTCATAAGCAAGATTATTACTAGTCGTACTAGCTGAAACACTAAAATCAAAATACTCACCTTCACCTGAAAGAAGAACACCCATATCATCAGGAATAGGTGTAGCATCTTGAATATTGATTCCATTACCACCACCATTAGCATCTGAATATGAGAATACTACTCTTCCAGTTTGAATAACATTATTAGTCATACCCTGCCCAAAATAATTAAAAACAGCATAACTAATGCCTGTAAATATTAAAATTAATGATATAAACAATATAACAATTGCAATCACACTACTCTTCTTTTTCTTCATCATATTCCTATCCTTCCACTTGATATGCATACACATCAACTTTTAACGCAAATATTTGATCATTATAATCTATAGCATCCTCTTTAACCCACATTCTAAGTCGAAAGGCATCACTGTATTTTTCAAGTTCTTTATCTAATTTTTTTTCATAAAGAACATAATATTTTTTATCCTTAATTGTTTCTACTTTCAAGTTAGAAAAATCAGTTAATACCAATTCATTCTCATAACTACCTAACATTTGCGTTAAATATATTCTTACTTTTTTATTATCTAATGTAGAAATATCATCTTTAGCAACCAATACTTTATACTGTAAACTAGCTTTATTGGTAGTAGCTGTTATACTAAAGTCAAAATATTGATTACTACCCATCATAACTTTTCCAAGTTCATCAGTAATAGGAACAGCATTTTTTATAGCTATACCATTACCAGCTTTACCAACATCAGAATATGTAAAAACAATATTTCCTGTATTAATTTCCTGATCATCATTATCAGGTTTATATATTGAATAAGTAATACCAAATACACAAAAAAATAACAGAACAACAAATAATAATAGATAAATTATATACTTTCTTTTATTTGAATTCTCATTTTTTGTTTCATTATCAATAGAACCATTTTCCATTTCAATATTCCTTTCTACCAACCCCAACGTAATATTTCATAACGAACATTTCTTTGACGCCCAACAATATCCATATCATCAGTTTCTGTAACTAAATAATCCATAATATTACCCTTAATAGCTCCACCACGGTCTAACACTATACCAATAATTGGCTCGGTTGCAAAACTAACATTCGTAATTTTAACAAGTGTACCACATGGGATTGCAGGATCAGCAGCTAAAATACGAATCTTACCATATGTTTCATCATTAAAGTAAATATTGCCATTACGTACATCTTGTCCAGGAGCACATGCAACTCTTCCTGTACAACCTCTACAAATCGGATTATAGGCCGTCATTTGTCCAACAAAAAATATCGGGGTACTAGCTCCGTATAGCGAAGCTTCTCTCATATTACTAACTTCTCTAGCTTCCAACTTCTGACGATTATCATAACTATTTACAATATGAGTAGCCTCAACCGATTTCACACCATTAATATTATGTACTATATTTTTATTATGATTAATACTAGAGCACATAACATAAAATAATCCAAAAAAAGCACTTACGACAAAAAAACGATTTAACATAGCTTTATAAAATGAATGTGAATTTTTCTTCATATTATCACCTACACCGGTACGATTATTATATAAGCTAAATATATCATAACTAATTATCTAAGTCAAATAACAAAGCAGCATTTCTTGTAGTTATATCTCGTACTTCATCAAGTGAAACTTTTTTAATTTCTGCTATTTTTTGAGCAATATACGGAATGTTACTAGATTCATTTATTTTTCCTCTATTTGGTTCTGGAGTTAAATAAGGACTATCTGTTTCTAAGACAATGTTAGTAAGTTCTAATTTTTCTATTACTTCAAATAACTTACTATTTTTAAAAGTCACTACTCCACCAATACCAAGTAAGAAACCTAAACCAATAAATTTTTTAGCCATTTCTAAACTACCACTAAAACAATGAATAACGCCACGAACTTTATATTTGCTAAGAATTTCATAAGTTTCATTAATTGAATCACGACTGTGAATAACGACCGGCACTTTTAATTTCTCTGCTATCTCTAATTGTCTACAAAATACCTCTCTCTGTTGTTTTTTATTATCCTTATCCCAATGATAATCAAGTCCGATTTCCCCAATTGCTACAATTTTAGGATTATTTTTAACCAGTTCTTCTATTATTTCATAATCTTTTTCCACAATTTTGTTACTAACCTCTGGATGATAACCAATACAGGCATATAAATTTTCATATTTTTCCACAAATTTAGTGGATAACATAATATCATCTTTCTCACAAAAAGAAGCAATCAACACTTTGACACCAGCATCATTTGCATTTTTAACATATAAATCTGGTCCTACCCCAAAATCATCCCCAATGTGCATATGAGTATCTATAAACATATTAAAACCTCCAAAGTAATTATAACATAAAAAAAAGTAGTCATAATTATAACTACTTTATATCAATTACTTTAAATTATAGCAATAAAGATTACTTTTTTCCCAATTCTTCTAATTTTTTATCTTTATCAATTCTCATAAATAAAGCTTCAGGATTACTAACTTCGTAATAATTATCATTTAAGTAAGTTAATTCATTTCTAGAATTATTAATCTGAGTCTTTATTTTTTCACTTGTATCAGGTAAATATGGACTTAAGAAAATGCCACATACACGAATAGCTTCTAATAAGTTATATAAAACCGTCTCTAATCTATCCTTTTTGCTTTCATCCTTTGCTAAAACCCAAGGTTCAGCCTCATCAATATATTTGTTGCTTCTTCTTAAAACATCAAATATTTCATCAAGTGATGCACCTATTTCTAAATTATCCATTTTCTTTTCAATTCTACTATCAAGATTTTGAATCATAGAGATTAACTCACTATCATAAGTATCTAAAACATTTTTATTACTAACTTTTCCATCAAAATACTTATTAACCATTGAAATAGTACGATTAACCAAATTACCCAAAACATTAGCTAGATCACTATTAATTCTCTCAATTAGTAAATCGTAAGTTAAACTACCATCTTGTTGATAAGGAATTTCATGAAGTAAATAATAACGAACAGCATCTACTCCAAATTCATTTACTAAATCATCAGCATAAATTACATTACCCTTAGACTTACTCATTTTACCATCACCTACTAATAACCATGGGTGACCAAAAACCTGTTTTGGAAGTGGTAAATCAAGACTCATTAAGAAACAAGGCCAATAAATAGTATGAAAACGAATAATATCTTTTCCTATTAAATGCAAATCAGCAGGCCAATATTTATTAAACATTTCACTACTTCCATCTGGGTCATAACCAATATTAGTAATATAATTAGTTAAAGCATCAAGCCATACATAAACAACATGTTTAGGGTCAAAATCAACTGGAATTCCCCAATTAAAAGAAGTACGAGAAACGCATAAATCTTGAAGACCTGGTTTAATAAAATTATTAATCATTTCATTTTTTCTAGACTCTGGTTTAATAAAATCTGGATGAGATTCAATATATTCTATTAATTTATCCTGATATTTAGAAAGTCTAAAAAAGTAAGCTTCTTCGCTCTTTGGTTCAACATCACGACCACAATCAGGACATTTTCCATCAACTAACTGACTTTCTGTAAAGAATGATTCACAAGGTGTACAATAAAGTCCCTCATATTTACCTAAATAAATATCACCTTTATCATACATTTTTTTAAATATTTTTTGAACGATTTCTTCATGATGCTTATCAGTAGTTCTTACAAATTTATCATAACTAGTATTCATAATATCCCAAATATTTTTAATCTCAGAAGCAACACTATCAACAAATTCTTTGGGAGTAATTCCTTTTTCTTCTGCTTTTATTTGAATCTTTTCCCCATGCTCATCAGTTCCTGTTTGGAAATAAACATCAAATCCCTTTAATCTTTTATAGCGTGCAATACTATCTGCTAACACAATCTCATAAGTATTCCCAATATGAGGTTTACCTGATGTATAAGCAATAGCTGTTGAAATATAATATTTTTCCATAATATCTCTCCTATCTACCCGTAGAACCAATACCACTAGTTCTAACATTATCTATATTTTCTTCATTATCTACTGTTAAAAATTTTGTAAAAACACCCTGGCAAATCTTATCTCCTTTTTTTACCACATAATCTTTAGAACCATGGTTTTGTAACTTTAACCATGCATGACCCTCATTATCCAGATTATTATAATAATCAGATTCAAATACCCCAACCTGATTACACATTCGAACATTATACTTAAATCCCTGACTACTTCTAACTAAAAGGAACATAACCTCATCATTATTCATACATACCTTAATACCAGTAGGAATTTTTTTTATTTCACCTGGTTTTAAAACAAAATCAAATAAAGATTCAAAATCATAACCTGCACTATATTTAGTACTTCTCTTAGGAATATTATATGATTCATATAATTCTTTATCATCACTTATGTCCTTTTTAAACTGTTCAAAACTAATTTTTTCAAAATATCTTGCCATAATTACCTCCAAAAAAAACGACTATTCTTCCATAAGGACGAATAATCGCGGTACCACCTTAATTTATAGCATAACACTATACACTTAAACTCTTAACGCGAGTAACGAATAAATCATAAACATAATTTATTAGCTCCGGAACCATTTATTATTGTTCTTCTATATCTACTTTCACCTAACTAGACTCTCTTAAATAGATTTCCAATAACTCTTTCCTTCAAAACATTTATGTAATGGATTATAACACAAAATAATTAACTATTCAACGTTTTTAGCCAAAATTGAAACAATAAATCTAATTAAATTTTTATCTTCGTCACTTATATTATCACTAATTAAAATAACACTTCCTAAAGAATCACTATCAACTAAAATAGGTATTAAAAAACAAGAACTTACTAAATCATTTTTATTAGATATTGGAATTTTATCAGAAGATATAAACTCAGCACGTTCATTTATCTTATTCTTCAAAGCAATACTTAAATCACGTTTCAAATAATCTTTCATACTTTTACTACATGAAATTATTTTATCTCGGTCAGTAATAATAATTTGCTTATCAAACAGTTGATTAACAGTATTACATAATAAATCAGCTAATTCTAACATATCATCAAGCAAAGAATATTTTCTAATAATAATTCCATTATTGTCTACATATATCTCAACACTATCTCCCTCATTTATTTTAAAGTTTCTTCGTATTTCTTTAGGAATTACTATACGTCCAAGATCATCAATTCTTCTTACAACTCCAGTTGCTTTCATATATAACCTTCTTTCTACCATTAGTGTTAGAAAAATTTAGTAAAATATACAAAAAAATATAGAAAAATCTATATTTTTAAGCATACTTAGTTGTCTTATTAGAAATCTCTTGAAAACGTAAATAACTTTCCTTTGCTTTATTAATCAAATTATTATCACGTAACATTAGCTCCATATGAATTTTTGTTTCTAATTTACCATATAATCTGTTTTTTAAATAATCAGTAATTCGACTAATAGCTAATGTTTCTTTTTCATCATCAACCTTATCTAAAATAAATTCATTAAGTAGTTCACTACCTTTTTCTTGAATATTAATTATACAATATTTATTTAAATTATCCTTAAAATTTTTAGTTGTATCAAAAATATTTTCATAATATTCATTTAAACACTCTTCATTAAATTCTAATTTTTCAATACTTTCTTCCAAAGTCTCTTTTTTATCATTTAATAATTTTTCTATTTTTTCATAACTAGCTAACTTCATTTCATTAATAGAATTAGTAATAAATTTATCCCCATTAACAATTCCAGCATCCTCAGTTATAGCTAAAATATTCTTAATGGCAGTATCAAACTCTAAATTAAATATATTAATAATAGTCTCCAATAAACTATTAATATTCTTGTCCAAATCATACTTTAAATTATTTAATAAAATAATTTTATTTTTTTCACGAAACATATCTTTAATATCTTTATCCATTATATCAATTCCTTTATTTTCAAGATAATCATAACAGTTTAAAAATAATTAGTCAAATCTTTAGGTAAATTTTCTATAGCTGAATCTAAACTACTGCTATCAAGCTGCCCATACTTATTCTCATAAAAACATTGTGCATCATTTAAAATTAGTTCTCCAATTTCAACAGGATCTTTCTTTATTAAATTTTGATTGATCTTACAATATTCCTTATCAACAAATTCTTTTATATTATCCTCTGTCAAATTTATATCAATAGAATAAATTGTCTTTTTTTCTTCACAAGGATATAAAAGAGCCAACAAAATTAAAAATTTATTAGCTTCTATTCCTTGAGGTTGCATCATACCATCATTAATATTTATAAAATCATCATGACAAGTATCTAAATATAACTCAGCATATCTACATATAGTTTCCCTGTAATTTAAATAATTATTTTGGTTCATTATAATTCTCCTAACCTCAAAAATCACAACAGATTTATTACATTAATCTATTATTATTATAGTTATTAATATTAAATAATTCAACCTAGTTTTATAACTACAATATTATATCAAATTTCTTATATACTATATAAAAAACGTATCATGTAATCTATCAAATATATTTGCTGATAAAATAAAAATTGGTATAATTATAGATAGTAAGTGGTGATTATTATGAATAAGAAAAAAATATTATACTGTATTTTAATTTCAATAACATTTCTATTGATTTGTACTAAATCATCCCCATTATATAGAATAAATGACTGGTATGATGCACAATGTTTTTTCACAGTTGGTAAGTCAATGATTAATGGAAAAATACCCTATTTAGACCTATTTGAACAAAAAGGGCCATTACTTTTTTTATTGTATGGAATAGCCTCATTAATTTCAAATAATAGTTTTATAGGTGTCTTCATTCTAGAAGTCATTTCATATTCAGTATTTTTATATTATGTAAGCAAAATAATAGAAATTTACTTAGATAAAAAATATAGCTATATATTAATACCTATCATTGCATTATTAATACTACCAACTAGATGTTTCACTCATGGTGGTAGTTGTGAAGAATTTTGTTTTCCAATATTAGCTATATTAATATATACATACATTAAATATTTAAAAAATAAAGATATCAGTAACAAAGATACAATAATAGTAGGTATATTAAGCGGTATCCTACTATGGATGAAATATACATTATTAGGATTTAGCATAGGTTTTTGTATAACAGTACTAATAAAATCACTAATAGATAAGAATTATAAAAACTTAATAAGCAAAGTTGGATATTTCACTCTAGGAATTACTATTACTACCATCCCATGGTTAATATATTTTGGACTACATAAAAATGGAATTAAAAGTTTAATTGATGTTTATTTTTTATTCAATATAAATAGCTATGCTAATAATTACACATTACTTCAAAAACTAATTAATTGTTTTAATACTATTAAAGGCGTTATTTTTAGATACTATCAATATTTAATATTAATTATTATTCCAATGGTACTATCTATTAAGACAAAAACATTCTTTAAAGAAACAAAAAATAATATATATCTATTAATATCTACCCTATTACTTTTAATAACAATATTTATAGGAGGTACTAATTTTAGATATTACTCCATACCAATTCAGCCATTTATGATATTTGGCTTGATATTTATTGCTACAATTATAAAAGATAAAAGAATAAATAATGTTATTCTTAACAATACAAAATATATAGTACCAATAATTATAATAGTCTGTTTATTTATATCATATTATCGTTCACCAAATACAAAATATATAAGTAAAAATAAATCATACTATGCTCAATACACCTTTTTAGATAGTATTAAACCAAATTCAAGTATATTAAACTATGGATTTTTAGATGGTGGTTTTTATTTCACTACTAAAACATATCCAAATCAATATTATTTTCAAAGAAACAATATTATATATGAACTATTTCCAAATAACACAGATGAACAAAAAAGATACATCAAAGAAAAACAAACAGACTATGTAATTATCAATAATGAATTGGCAGAAGATGAATTAAAAATTATAAAAGAAAACTATAATCTAATAGATAGTCATACTCAACAATATGAAGAATATACCAGAACTTATTATCTATACGAAAAAAAATAACTAATTATAAACTGTCCAACTTTTTTGGTTCAGTTCATTAGTAGTTATTTTTTTAATTCAATTTTACTAAGTAAATCAACTAAATAATAAATGTAATGTTTATCAAGTTTTATTGTATCAAGTACTATAATTAATCTATTATGGAGCATTTTAAATCTAAACATAGGCGTAATATTAAATGCATCCATAAATAACTTTTCCCCATCTATTTTTTTGCTTATATCCTCGCTAAATAATAATTCGATAGAATTTCTAGTATTAGTAACTTTTTCTATTTCTAAATTTTTAGCCATCTTTTCAAACCATTCCTGATACATATAAATAATAATAGTATCATCAAGTTTTCCAAATCTATCCTCTAAATCAGATTGAACTTGCTTTAACTTATCTAATGAGTCTATAGTATTAATTTCTTTATGAATAGAAATTTTTAAGTCATCATCATCAGTATAAGTATTAGAAATATGAGTAGATACATCAAGTAATGGTTTTTCGTTTTGAATAATTTCTTCCTTAGGCGTTATTCCCTTCAATCTACTAACTTCATCTTGAAGCATTTTTAAATATAAATCAATCCCTACTGTATCAATAAAACCAGCTTGTTCACTACCTAAAATATCACCAGCACCACGAATAGATAAGTCACGTGTAGCAATAGAAAAGCCACTTCCTAATTCGGTAAAATCTTTAATAGCATTAAGTCTTTTAACAGCAGCATCATTAAGCATTTTACTAGCAGAATACATAAAATATGCATAAGCTATCTTATTACTACGACCAACACGACCACGAATTTGATACAATTGACTAAGTCCAAAATGATCAGCATCTAAAATAATTAATGTATTGGCATTAGGAATATCAATACCAGTTTCTATAATAGTAGTACATATCAAAACATCATATTCATAATTAATAAATGCTTGCATTCTATCTTCAAGCTCTTCTTTAGTAAGCCTACCATGAGCATAAACAATTCTAGCTTCAGGTACTAAACTTTGAATTTGAGCAACTTTTTTCTCAATAGTATCAATCTTATTATAAAGTAAAAATACTTGTCCCTTCCTACTTAATTCTTTATATATAGCATCTTTAATAATCTGATTATTCTCTTCAATAACATAAGTTTGTACAGGATAACGATCTACTGGTGGTGTTTCAATCAAAGATAAACTTCTAATACCAATCATTGACATCTGTAAAGTTCTAGGTATTGGTGTAGCCGTTAAAGTTAAAACATCAACATTAGTTTTATATTCTTTAATTTTTTCCTTATGTGTTACTCCAAATCGCTGTTCTTCATCGATAACTAAAAGTCCTAAGTCTTTTGGTTTAATATCATTACTAAGTAATCTATGCGTTCCTATCACAAAATCAATAGTACCATCTTTTAGTCCCTCAATAATTCTCTTCTTTTCCTTAGGAGTAGTAAAACGATTAAGCAAACCAATATTAATAGGAAAATTACTAAAACGAACCAAAGCATTTTGATACTGTTGATTAGAAAGAATGGTAGTTGGACATAAATATAAAACTTGTTTAGAATCCATTACAGCTTTAAAGATAGCCCTAAATGCAACTTCAGTTTTACCATATCCAACATCTCCACAAAGAAGTCTATCCATAGGATGCTTTGATTCCATATCTTTTTTTATTTGGTCTATTGCTAGTAACTGATCTTTAGTTTCAGTATATTCAAAACTATTATCAAAATCTTTTTGCATATCTGTATCTAACGAAAAGGCATACCCTTCTTTCATTTCTCTTTCAGCATATAATTTCAACAATTTATCAGCAATATCATGAATTCTATTCTTGACTCTAGCTTTTATTTTATTCCAGTCTGCACCACCCAATTTATTAATTTTAGGGACGGTACCCTCATTACCAGAATATTTACTTATTAAATCAATTTTTTCTACAGGAATATAAAGTTTATCATTACCAGCATAGATAACTTCAATATAGTCCTTTACTAAATTACCATGATTAAGAGTTTTAATACCATTATAAACACCAATTCCATTAACTGCATGAACAACATAATCACCAATTTGTAGCTTATTAATATCTCTTATTTTAGAAGCATACTTAAATTTAGTTTTATATTTTTTGCGAACAGATGAATAATTAAATAGTTCATGTTCCGTTAAAACAACATAATCTTGATATATATAACCTTTATTTAAAGGTTTAATAATAATATTAACAACATTTTTCTGAACATTACTTTCATCAGTAATAATATAATTACTATTAAGCTCTTTAACAAAATTTTTAATTTGTATTTCTTTTAAATATATTAAAACATACTTATTTAGATATAATTGTTCATCAATAAAATGATTAATCGCATCTATATTTTCATGAAAAGGTGATATTTCTTTAGCATCAAAATAATAAATACTAATATTCTTATCATTTAAAATATTATCTATAGTTAGATAATGATTTAAAAATTTAGGACATAACTCATTAAGATTAAACATATAATCGCCATTAAAATCAATATCTTTTTCATTTCTATATTCAATAGTTTCTTTTATAATATTTTGATAACTAATAGTAAGCTGAGGATAATCTTTATAGAAAACAATTCCACCATTCATGTAATCTAATATTGATGAGACATTTGTATATTGTTTTAAATATTTTTGTTTATTAATAACTTCATCTATTTCCTTATCAAGAATAAATTCACTATATGGATAAATAGTAATATCATTAATAGTTGAAATTGACTTTTGAGTATCCTCATCAAAAATACGAATTGAATCAATAGTATCACCAAAAAATTCAAAACGTATTGGATGATCATATTCTAAAGGAAAAATATCAATAATAAAACCACGAACTGCATATTCACCAGTCTTAGTAACTATAGACTCTCTCTTATAACCAATATTATTTAGATGATTAGCAAATTTACTTAAATCATAATCTTGACCAATTTTAACAGTAAAAATACTGTTCTTATAAACATCTGGCGTTGGTAAAAATCTTAAATAACCCATTAAATTAGTAACAATAATTTGCTTTTCCTTATTTAATAAAGTATTTAAAGTTTCTAATCGATTAACCATCAAATCTGGACTAGTAGCAATAGCCTCACTAGTTAAAAAATCATCCATTGGAAATAATAAAACATTATCCTGATAATTAAGTAAACTATCATATAGCTGATTAGCTTCAAACAAACTAGCTGTAACAATTAGTATACTCTTATCATTTTCACAATAAACAGTACTAATATAACGACAAAAAAGCTCATCTGTAAGACCAGCTAAGCCAATATTATTAATATTTTTAATTGGAATATTGCCATCAAAAATATTCATTTTATCACCTGTTCTATTTATGATTATATTTTGACATCAATGTATCAAAAGGTAAATTAAAATAATCATCAAGTATATTCATAACTATATTAATTACCTCATCTAACTTCTGTTTTTCAGATGTAGATAATTTACCTAATACATAATCTTTAGTATCTATATTTTTATTATTAGATATACCAATTTTTATTCTTTTATACTCTTGAGTACCTAAATGTAGTTCAATATTCTTTAGGCCATTATGACCACCACTAGAACCTTGTTTCTTTATTCTTAAGTTTCCCACAGGTAAATCAAGATCATCATTAATAATTAAAATATCATTTAATGGTATTTTATAGAAATCCACAAATTTGTGAATAACTTCACCACTTAAATTAATATAAGACTGAGGTTTCAACAATATAACCTTTTCACCATTAATTACTGTATCAACATATAAACCATTAAACTTTGATTTGTTAATACCAACTCCTAATTTACTAGCGTACTTATCAATCGTCTGAAAACCAATATTATGACGTGTATTTTCATATTCTTTTCCAGGATTACCTAAACCAACTATTAATTTCAACTTACTCACCTCTTTATTATAAACAAAAAGACCAAAATTATTTCCCGGGAAATAATTTTAATTATCTATATGGTACTCCTTATACACAACAGACTTCGGAATACCTCTTTCCACAGCTACTTTTTTTATAGCTTCTTTATCACTCATGCCGTCCTCTAAATATAAATTAATATGTTCGAGAATAGTAAGTGAGGAATAATCTTCTTGTTCTAAATTACCCTCAACAACTACTACCATTTCACCCTTTAATGTATCAGAAACAGTTAACACTTCTTCAATAGTGCC
The DNA here is from genome assembly GCA_934148875.1 of uncultured Bacilli bacterium. Lineage (GTDB taxonomy): Bacteria > Bacillota_I > Bacilli_A > RF39 > UBA660 > Alloscybalousia. The sequence continues at coordinate 59,060 of CAKPDJ010000001.1, read as the reverse complement.
ACGAATGGCTTCTTCGTATTTCTTACTTATTTCCCTACATAAAGCTATTTGGCGATTACCAAATACTGATAATAATGATTTTAACATATCAGTAATTCTGTGAGGAGCTTCATACAAGATGATAGTATATGGTAAATTTTTTAAAGATTCAAGTTCTTTTATACGTTTTGACTCTTTACTATTTAAAAAACCATAAAATAAAAATGGTGCTGGATTAATTCCAGACATAGTTAAAGCAGGTACAAAAGCAGTTGGCCCTGGTAAACTTATTACATTAAACCCATTTTTTGTAACATATTCTACTATTTTATAACCCGGATCACTAATAATAGGGGTGCCTCTATCAGTAACTAATCCTATGTTAAGTCCATCTTGTAATTTAGATAAAACCATTTCCTTTAACGAATCTTCATTATGATCATCAGAATGCACTAACTTTTTCTTAATATCCAATTTATTAAGTAATTCTGCAGTAATTCGAGTATCTTCACATAATAAAAAATCAACTTTCTTTAAAATGTTAATAGCTCTAAGTGTTATATCTTCCATATTACCAACTGGTGTAGGAATTAAATATAAACTAGGACTATCATCATAACTTTTTTGACGCATAATAAACATCTCCCTACTATTGAAACATAGTCATAACTTCATCAGTATAATTATTATTATCATGAACATAAAGTGGAGGTAATAATTTTAACCCAACCTTACCATTTTTTCTACCCTCAATTAAAACCATATTTGATTCGGAATTAATTCTAGGATATACAAATCGTATTTTTTTTACTTCTAATCCATGTTTTTGAAAAGCATTAATTATTTCTATCAATCTATCAGTACGGTGAACCATAGCAATACAACCATTATTTTTTAACAAATATCTAGCAAGTGACAATATATCATCCAAAGTAATCATTTTCTCATGTCTAGCTATTACTTTATGCTCATCTTCATTAATATTACTAGTAGAAGAATATTTAAAATATGGAGGATTACAAGTAATAACATCTACACTATCACTAGTATACATATTTTTTAGGTTTTTCATATCAATATTCATTAATTCAATTTGACTATCAAGCTTATTATATATGACGCTTTTCTTTGCCAGCTTATAGCAATCTTTTTGAATTTCAACCCCAACAATATGTGCATCTGTTTTAGTTGAAAGAATTAAAGGTATAGGTGCATTTCCACAACCTAAGTCAAATATAGTCTTGATATTTTTATTAAGAGTTACAAAATTAGCAAGTAGCACTGAATCTAAAGAAAATAAAAACCAATCTGTATTTTGATATATTTTTAAATTTTTATATCCGACTAAATCATGTAATACTTCCATTATTTTATTTCAACCTCAACTAGTGATTTGTTCTTAGTTTCGATAGTAGCAGTTCTTTTTAATAAATTTAAAGATATAACTTTGCCTTCTACTTCACTGTCTTTAAAAGTTTGACCAATATTAGGCATACCTTTTTTCATTTCAGTATAAACTTCATCTTCATAATTTAAACAACATAAGAGTCTACCACATAAACCATTTATTTTTGTAGGATTTAATGCTAACATTTGATTTTTTGCCATATTAATAGAAACACTATTAAAATCCGTTAAAAAAGTACTACAACATAAGAAACGCCCACAAGGACCAATTCCACCTATTTCTTTAGCCTTATCTCTAACCCCAATTTGTCTAAGTTCAATACGAGTTTTATAAATTTGAGCAAGCTTTTTGGCTAATTCTCTAAAATCTATTCTTGAATCAGCTAAGAAATTAAATAAAAGTTGTTTTCTATCAAAGGTATAATTGACATCAATAATTCTCATATTCAAATTAAATTCTTCAACTAATTCTCTAGACTTAATCAATGCCTGGGAAGCATCTTTTTTATTCTTATCATATTGTTTATTATCTTCTTTAGTAGCAATACGAATTACATTTTTTAATGGGAAACCAATATCTTCTTCATTTATTTCATAAGGTTGAACAACAACTTGTCCATACTGTAAACCTTTTTCAGTTTCAACAATAACATAATCACCCTTATTTAATTCCAAGCTATTGCACGAAAAGAAATAACTTTTTCCTTTTTCATTAAAAATAACTCCCACTATTTTATGCACTCTACTCACCTCCATTAAACTTAATAACAAATTGATCAATCATCATCGTCATGTTTAAATTATAGTTTAAATTATTAACCATTTCAAATAAAACACTAACTTTATTAATTAAACCTGATATCGAATTTTTACTAATTATTAACTCCAAAATATCACCATAATTAGAAAAATTCAAATTATTTTGTTTTCTTATGGCACTTTCATAAATATTAATCATGTCAAGAAAAAGACTTTTCCAAAAATCTTTATTATAATAATTATTATCTAATGTGATAGGCAAATAAGCTATCGCCTTTTCTTTTTTATTTTCCAAAGTTTTAATTATTTCTGTCAATAATTCAATATTTTCTATTTCTTTACTTTTTTCATGATTAACAAAAGAATATATTTGACATCTGCTTCTAATAGTTTCTAAAACCTTATATCTATTATCAACTTCTAATATAGCTATAATATTTCCCTCAGGCTCCTCTAAAAATTTAAGTAATGAATTAGCTGCTTGTTTATTTAGTTTATCTGCTCCTTTAATCCAATAAATTCTTGGTCTATTTTCAAATGAAGTTGTTTTAAATGCTTCTTTTATTCCAAGAATTTGATCTTTTTTTATCCAAGCTCCATCTGGTTCAATAATCTTAAAATCTGATAAACTATTATTGTCTATCAAATGACAGATATTACAATCTAAACAATTTGACTGTTCTAAATTATGATTTTGACAAAATAATGTTTTTATAAAAGATAAAATCAAATCATCTTTTAAAATATAATTATTTGTTTCTAACATATAAGCATGACTTATTTTATTATTCGTAATACTATTTTTTACTTCATCATAAAATAATGGCTGCTTGTCCTTATAAACTTCCAACACATAAATCACCTCAAAATGCTATTACTAATAATAAAACTAAAGATAGTAAAGCGGGAAAACCTAAAAACGTTATTAGCGAAACTGTTATAAAATTTATAGGTATTACTAAACTAAAATTACTACCAATAGTATTAAAGCCATATAAAATTACAAAACTAAAAAATACTTTTTTAATTAAACCCCATATTTTTTTCATAGTATCACCTAATAAAAAATATGAGCCATTAATTTTTTTATTCTACATTTTTACGATCCATTAAGGCTCTCTCTAAAGTCATAGCATCAATGTATTCCATATCGGCACCCATTGGAATACCACTAGCTATTTTAGTAATAGAAAGATTCATATCACCCAAAATTCTTTTAATATATAAGGAAGTTGCCTCCCCTTCAAAACTTGGTTTAAATGCTAAAATAATTTCTTTAAAAGAATCTTTTTTTACTCTTTCTATCAACTTCTCTAATTCTATATCTTCAGGATTAACTCCATCCATTGGAGAAATCAATCCTTTAAGTACATGATATTTACCTTTATATAAACCTAATTTTTCAAATAGGAATACAGATTTAGGGTCCTCAACAACACATAAAACACTATTATCACGCAGGTTATCACCACATATTGAACATTTATCTTTGTCAGTCAAACCATTACAAATAGGACAACGATGAATATTTTCTTTAACTTTCATCAAACTGTCAGAAAATTGTGAAACCCTTTCTTCATCCATTTCCATAACAGCAAAAGCAAGTCTCTCAGCTGTTTTTTCTCCTATTCCAGGTAAATATTTAAAAGAATCTATCAATTGTTCTAAACTACTAGGATACATAATCTACACCTAAAATAATCCACCAGGCATCATACTACTAAATTTACCCATTTTTTGTTCTGTAACTTTGTCAATTTGTTTAAAAGCATCATTTAAAGCAACTACCAACATATCTTCTATTAGTTCTTTATCATCAGAAGTAATATTCTCATTATCAATAGTTACTTTTAATACTTCTTTAGTTCCCTTTACTTCTACAGTAACAAAAGAACTTGTACCAGTAAAAGTCATATTATCAATTTCTTCCTTAGTTTTCATCATATCTTTTTGTAAAGATTGAGCTTGTTTCATTAATGCTTGTATATTCATATTTTTTCCTCTTTTCTAATTTATTGATATCATATCTTCACCAAACAATTCAATCGCTTCTTCAGCAATTGAATTATCGCTTTTTAATGAAGGTTTATTTTCTATATTATTATTAGGTAATTCTTTATATTCATATTTTACCTTATTATTCATATTCAAAATAAATATTTCTTTTTCATGGTTCCATTTATCATTCGTTATTAACGCTACATCATAATGTTTACTATAAATTTTTTCTAATAAATTTTCTATCTTATTAATTATCTTAACTCCTCTGTCAACCATAGATTCATAAGCAAATGAAATAATAACCTCATTTTCACCAACAGCTCTCACTATGCCATCAGAAATGTAACATGCAACAGCACCATACTCATTATCAAGAGCATAATCATTAAGCTTATTCCAATTATTTTCAAAGTCCAACTTATTTTTCTTATTGGCTCTAGCAAAACAATTGTTAATAATAATATCAACTACTTCCTGATAAGCACTTGAATCATCAACAGATTGTGGATTAATTATTTCCCGGGAAATAATTTTTTCCTCTTTTTTATTAATTTGTTGATAACTATTATCAATAACTTCGTTTTGTATTCCATTATTATCAATTTTCAAATCATTAACAGCATTTTTTTCTTTCTTTTGAGAATTATTATCAATAATTGTATTATTATCGTTAAGAATTTGATTATTAATAAACGATAACAACTCAACTTCTAATGTTATTCTAATATTTGAAGAAAATTCTGTATTTTTTAAAGTATTATTTAAAGATTTTAAAAAAGATAATAGTAAATCAATATCATATTTTTTTTCATTTTCAATATAATACGAAATACATAAATCTTTACATAAATTAATCATATCTTGGACAAATACTATAAAATCTTTACCATTATCATAAATGTAATCTATAAATTCAATGACATGATCTATGTTACCATTCATAATATTATCCAAAAATTCTATTCTTTCAGATAATGACACAATACCATTTACTTTTTCAAAATCATCCATTGTGATATTTGAATTAGAATAAGCATTTAACTTATCTAACATACCAACCGCATCACGCATACCACCATCTGATAATTCAGCTATTCTTTTTAAAACACTATCATCAATATTAATATTTTCTTTATCAGATATATACTTAAGTCTTTTTGTTATATCATCACAACTAATACGATGAAATTCAAGACATTGACATCTAGAAATGATAGTTACAGGAACCTTATGTAAATCTGTTGTAGCTAATATAAAAATTACATGCTCTGGTGGTTCTTCCAAAGTTTTTAATAGTGCATTAAATGCACCAATAGACAACATATGTACCTCATCAATAATGTACACTTTATATTTTAATTGATTAGGCACTAAATTAATTTTACTTTTAATTTCGCGAATCTCATCTACTCCATTATTAGAAGCCGCATCTATTTCTATAATATCAGGATTAGAATTATTACTTATAGATAAACAATTTTCACATTTTCCACAAGCATCACCATTATCCAAATTTAAACAGTTAACAGTTTTAGCTAAAATTTTCGCAATAGAGGTTTTTCCAATCCCACGTGGTCCTGAAAACATATAAGCATGGCAAATTTTATTATTAATAATTGCATTTTTTAAAATTTTAATAACAACATCTTGGCCAATTACATCTTCTAAAGTAGATGGTCTATATTTTCTATATAAAGCTTGATAAGACATAATGCACCTCCAAAACACTTATATTATACCATTAAAACTAATTTATTCTAACTATAATTATCGTTTTTCAACAAAAAATTGCTTTAAAAGTTTTCCACAATCTTGTTCCAAAATTGAACCACTAAGTTTAACAGGTAACCCATAATTTTTATCATTCAATATTTTTTCCACAGCCTCTTTTTCTGCATAATCAGGTACAGTGCCATAATATATATTACAAATTCTTGATTGATTAATAGCACTAGCACACATAGGACAAGGTAACATTGTGACATACATAGTACATCCAATTAATCTCCAATTATTAAGTTTTGCACATGCTCTTTCAATGGCAATAATTTCCGCATGCTTAATAGCACACATTTTAGTTTCTTTCATATTGTGTGCTCTAGCAATTATATTACCGTTTTTAACAATTACTGCTCCAACAGGTATCTCACCTGAATTATAAGCTTTCATTGCCTCTTTTATTGCTTCTTTCATATATAATATTTCATAATCCTTCATAATTCACCTATAAAAAAAGTGCACATAAGTATAGAACGTTAAGGCTGCTATCTTCCAATCCTGACCTGGTTCCATTAATACTTATTGCACGATAATTATAATATTATATTTTTATAAAAAGAGCAACTATTTTTATGTTTCACGTGAAACATTACATTATTTTTTTAATTTTTAAAGATATTTATCTTATTTAATAGATATATTCATATGTTTCACGTGAAACATGTGGAAAATTCAAGTATTATATATTCAATATTGGTTAATCTATAATAACTCATTATGTTATTATAGACATACCTTATTTAATGATACTTATCATTAAAATTTAAAATTAATCAACAATATATAATGTTTATTATATTAACATTACTTATAGTAATTAAAATTATATAATAATTGTAGATTAATTAAAAAACAACTGTTAAATTATCTATGTTTCACGTGAAACATGTGGAAATTATATTAATTAACACTAAAATTTCATAAATAAAATACATATCATCTTAATAAATTTAAAAAGCATCTATATTTATTAGATTTAATTTATAAATTATATTTGATACAATAAATAACTACTAATATTTTAAAAATCTAATATTATATGTAACAAAATAAGCTATGTTTCACGTGAAACATTGTGGATATTTTATAATTTATATAAATTCAATATAAAAAACAAATTAACACAATTAATAATAAATTTATTAAGTATAATAAACAATAATATTTATTAATCAATAAAGCTTGATCTATAATTATATTAAATAAACCTTTTATCTTTAGTAATAATTGTTATTATAAATAATAAATTATATTTTAATATTCGTACAATGTTTCACGTGAAACATGTGGAAAATTCAAGTATTATATATTCTATATTGGTTAATCTATAATAACTCATTATGTTATTATAGACATACCTTATTTAATGATACTCATCATTGAAAATTGAAACTAATCAACAATATAATGTTTACTATATTAACATTACTTATAGTAATTAAAATTATATAATAACTGTAGATTGATTAATAAAAAATAACTATTAAATTATCAATGTTTCACGTGAAACATTGTGGAAATTATGAAAATTTAAATTAGATAGAATGTAATTTTTAATAAAAATAACAAATGCATTTAAATTTAGTAAATAATAAATTTTATAATGTCTCCTATAATAAATATTTAAGAACAAAAATATTATTAGAAATCTATGTTTCACGTGAAACACTGTGGAAACTAAAAAACAATCGCCTAATACAAATATAAACATAAAATAATAATCTATTAAATTATTGATTACTAAACCTAACAATAATAAATATTATTTTTAAACATATTGTAACTAAATAATTATTAACAATAAACTTAATACTATTTAATTTTGATAAAATTTTACTTATTAACAGTATACAATTTAATATTTAAAATTTTTCAATTTTAATAACTATAATCAAATACTTGTTTAATGTTTCACGTGAAACATTGTGGAAAATTATTTCCCGGGAAATAATTTAATAAAAAAATATAGTTTTCAACATAGTAAATTGAAAACTATACAAATATAAATAATTAGTAGTTTCACGTGAAACTAAAAAGTGTATCTATTCAGATACACTTTCATTATTTTCAACAACCTCACTGTTATCAACTTCTGAACCATTATCCGTTTCATCTTTTATTATAGTTGATACAGTAGCCACCTTTTGATCATCTTTTAGTTTAATTAAACGTACACCTTGAGTAGCTCTACCTAAAGTAGATATTTGATCCATAGACATTCTCATTACTATTCCACTATCTGTAATAATAACTAAGTCTTCTTCTCCGGTTACTGCTTTCAATGATACTAACATTCCATTCTTCTCAGTTACGTTAAGTGCTTTAACACCCTTACTTCCACGATGAGTTAAACGATATTCATCAATTGGAGTTTTTTTACCATAACCTTTTTCAGTAACTATCAATACCTGTTCATCAGATGTAATAATTTCACCACCGATAACTTTACTATCACCTAATTCAATTCCCTTAACACCAGCAGCAGTACGACCCATTACACGAATTTCGTTTTCCACAAATCTTACCATTCTACCATTAGAAGCACCAATAATAACTTCGTTTTCCCCAGTAGTTTTACGTACAGCAATAAGTTCATCATCATCTCTTAATGTAATTGCTATTTTTCCACTACTACGTATATTATCAAATTCACTTAAATCAGTACGTTTAACAATACCGTTTTTAGTAACAAATACAAAGTAATTATATTCATGTTCTTTAGCACTCAATGAAACAATAGAATTAATACTTTCACCTTTTTCCACAGGTAATAAATTAACTATTGGCAGTCCTTTACTTTGTCTGCTAAATTCTGGAACCTCATAACCTTTGATCCTATATACCTTACCTTTATTACTAAAGAAGAAGATATAATCATGAGTTTCCATATTAATCATCTTTTCCACAAAATCTTCTTCATTAGTAGACATACCTTTAATTCCAACTCCACCACGATTTTGTGTACGATAAGCATCAACTGGCATTCTCTTAATATAACCTTTATTAGTTAATGTAATTAATATGTTATTCACAGGTATTAATGATTCATCTTCAATATATTCAATTGCTGTCATATCAATTTGAGTCCTACGATCATCACTATACTTACGTTTAATTTCCAACATTTCTTCCTTAATAATATCTAGAACTCTTTGTCCATTAGCTAAAATGTCCTTATAATCAGCTATCTTAACAAGTAAATCATTTAACTCAGCTTCAACTTTTCCACGTTCTAATCCAGTTAAACGACGTAATCTCATTTCTAGAATACTATTAGCTTGAATATCATCCAAAGCAAATCTGGACATCAAATTATTTCTTGCCTCATCATCACTTTCAGCAGCTCTAATAATATGTACAACCTCATCAATATTATCAAGCGCTATACGTAATCCCTCTAAAATATGAACTCTTTCTTCTGCTTTTCCTAAATCGTAACGAGTTCTTCTTATAATTACTTCTTTTTGATGGTCTATATATTTAGAAATAATATCCTTTATACCTAAAGTTCTAGGTGTTTGTCCATCAAGAACCAAGAAAATAATACCATAAGATATTTGAAAATTAGTATGTTTATATAACTGATTCAAAATAACTTGTGCATTAGCATCCTTCTTTAAAGTAATAGTAATTTTAATACCGTCTTTTAAATCAGTATGATAATCAGAAATACCTTCAATAGTTTTATTATGAACAAGTTCGGCAACTTTATTTTTAAGTTCCATAGTATTAACACCATAAGGAACCTCAGTAATAACTATCTGATTATGATTACCATTTTCTTCAATAGTAGCCTTACTACGAATAGTAATAGAACCTCTACCCGTTTCATAAGCCTTTTTAATACCAGAATTACCTAAAATAATACCACCTGTAGGAAAATCTGGTCCTTTAATATACTGCATCAATCCCATAGTATCAATATCTGGATTGTCAATATATGCAACACAACCATCTATAACTTCACCTAAATTATGTGGTGGAATATTAGTAGCCATACCAACTGCAATACCCATAGATCCATTAACAAGTACATTAGGAAATCTAGAAGGTAATACCTTAGGTTCTTTTCTTGTAGCATCAAAGTTGTCATCCATATCAACAGTATCTTTATTTATATCCCTTAATAATTCCAATGAAATCTTAGCAAGTCTTGACTCAGTATAACGCATTGCTGCTGCGCCATCTCCCTCAATATTACCAAAATTGCCATGGCCATCAATTAACATATATCTTTGGTTAAAATCTTGTGCTAAACGCACCATTGCTTCATAAATAGAACTATCTCCATGTGGATGATAATTACCCATAACTTCTCCGACTGTTTTAGCACTCTTTCTGTGAGGTTTATCAGGTGTATAACCAGATTCATACATAGACCATAAAATACGTCTGTGAACAGGCTTTAAACCATCTCTAAGGTCAGGTAATGCACGAGACTTAATAACACTCATTGAATACTCCATAAAAGAAGTTTTAACTTCATCTACAATGTTATTATGATCCAATCTATCTCTTTCATGAAAATATCCACTAAAATTACCATTAGATTTAATTATATCAATATCTTCTTGAGAACTATTATCATTAATATCAGAACTATCATCCACAACATTATCAGCATTATTATCTTCTTCACTAGCTCTAGCTAATAATTCATTTAAATCATCTTTATTATCCATACTACGCCTCCCTAAATATCAAGATTTTGAACATAATCTGCATTTTCTTCTATAAATTTTCTTCTAGGATCTACTTCATCGCCCATCAATTTTTCAAATATAGCATCAGCTGCTACACAATCATCAACAGTAATCTTTCTTAAAACTCTCTTCTCAATATCCATAGTTGTTTCATTTAATTCTTCCGCATCCATTTCTCCTAAACCTTTCATACGAGCTATTTCAGCTTTAGAACGAACATTTTCTGGTAATGAATTTAAATATGCAGCTAATTCATCATCATTAAGTACATACTTTCTAGTCTTTCCATGCATAATTCTATATAAAGGTGGTTGAGCAGCATAAACATGTCCTGCTTCAACAATAGGTCTAAAGAAACGATAAAATAACGTTAATAATAATACACGAATATGTGAACCATCAACATCGGCATCAGTCATAATAATAATTTTGTCATATCTAAGTTTAGATAAATCAAAATATTCACCAATTCCTGTTCCAAAAGCTGTAATAATAGTCTTAATTTCTTCATTACTAAGTGCTTTATCTACTCTAGCCTTTTCTACATTTAAAATTTTACCTCTAAGTGGTAATATTGCTTGAGTCATTGAATCTCTACCCTTTTTAGCAGATCCACCAGCACTATCTCCTTCGACTATAAATATCTCAGAAACACTAGGGTCCTTACTCTTACAATCAGAAAGTTTACCAAAGAAATTAGTAACAGCTAAATCACTCTTTCTAGTAGCTTCTCTTGCTCTCTTAGCAGCCATTCTAGCATTTCTAGCTAATAATGCCTTATTAACAATAATCTTAGCATCTTCAGGATTTTCTAATAAAAATCTTTCAAATCCTTCAGCAAAAACACTATCAGCCAAACTTCTAACCTCAGAATTACCAAGTCTTCCTTTAGTTTGTCCTTCAAATTGAGGATTTGGATGCTTACAAGAAATAATCATAGTAAGACCTTCTTTAACATCATCCTCTTTTAAATTTTCATCTTTTTCTTTTAACATATTATTTTTTCTAGCGTAATTATTAATTACTCTTGATAAAGCTCTTTTAACACCATCTTCATGTGTACCACCATCATGAGTATTAATATTATTAACAAATGAATAAATATTAGTATTATAAGAAGTGTTATACTGCATAGCTACTTCAAAAAATACCCCATCTTTTTCGCCACTTAAGTGAATTATATCCTGATGAATTGGTGTTTTTTCTTGATTAATAAATCTAACATATTCACTAATACCACCTTCATAAAGAAAAGTTTCACCAGTAGTATCTTCTAAATCACGATCATCCCTTATATTGATAGATAATCCTCTATTTAAAAATGCTAATTCACGAATTCTTACTTTTAATGTCTCATAATCATATATATCTGTATCAAATATTTCAGAATCAGGTTTAAATGTAACTGTAGTACCAGTTCTATCTTCACTACATTCACCAATTACATGTAATGGTTGAACAGTATGTCCACCATTTTCAAAACGAATTTGATGTATTTTACCATTTTTATAGACAGTAACCTCTACCCATTTACTAAGAGCATTAACGACACTAGCACCAACACCATGAAGTCCACCTGATACTTTGTATCCTCCACCACCAAATTTACCACCAGCATGAAGTACAGTATAAACTGTTTCAACTGTAGAAATACCTGTTTTAGGGTGAATATCAACTGGTATACCACGACCATCATCCTTAACAGTTATTGAATTATCCTTATTAATAACTACCTCAATATTATGACAATAACCAGCTAATGCTTCATCTATAGCATTATCTACAATTTCCCATACTAAATGATGTAGACCTTTTACATCAGTAGTACCAATATACATACCAGGTCTTTTTCTTACTGCTTCTAACCCTTCAAGTACTTGAATATCCGAAGCATCATAATGATTTGTAACTTTTTCTTCCATATCCATCTTTATCCCGCCTTTTCATTTATAGTTCCATGGTCAACCACAAAAATTTTAGAGTTTTTAATAATTTTTTTATTAATATTTTTTAAATCAGTCGTAGTAATAATAGTTTGTATATTATCAGGTATATATTTTATTAAGGCATTTCTTTTTTCTATATCAAGTTCACTAAAAATATCATCTAGTAACAAAATAGGGCTATCATTTTTTTCATCAACAAATATTTGAACTTCTGATAGTTTAAATGAAATAATAGCTAATCTTTTTTGACCTTGCGATGCATAAAATTTCATATTTTGTTTATCTATATAAAACGAAAAATCATCTCGATGTGGACCATATAAAGTTATACCCTGCGATAATTCCCTTTTAAAATTAGTTTTAAGTTTATTAAAAAACTTATTTTTAATACTTTCTTCATCAAAATTATCTAGTTCTAAACTATTTTCATATAAAATATTAAGTCCACTAATATTCATAATATTCTTATATATACTACCTATTCTATTATTTACTTGATCTAAATACTGCTTTCTATATTTATAAATTAGAACAGCCCTATCAACTAATTTTTCATTTATTATATCCAAATATCTAGTATCAGTAAGTCCATTAATAGACATTTGTTTTAAATATTCATTTCTAGTTTTTAAAATTTTATTATATTCATTCAAATAAGTAACATACATAGGATATAATTGGCTAATCTGTGTATTTAATAGATTTCTTCTAATTTGAGGAGCACCATTTATTATATCCAAATCAGTTGGACTAAACATAATTACATTCATATTTGAAATATAAGAAGATATTTTTTTTAACTCTTTATTATTAACAAAAACTTTTTTGCTATCTAAAAGAAATTTAACTTCTAATTCTAATAATTTACTACTATTTCTTAATAATCCTTTAACACCACCTGACTGACAACCATCTTTAATAATATTATTTTCAAAACCTAAACGATGTGATTTTGTAAGTGCAAGTATATAAATACTTTCTATTATATTTGTTTTTCCTTGAGCATTATTTCCTATAAAAATATTTGTTTTATCACATAATTTTATAGTTTCTTTTTTGTAATTACGAAATTGACTTACTTCTAATTTTGATAAATACATAAAAAACCTCAAAAAAACTCATATAATCACCTTTTGTACCTTTTTGTACTCCTATACCTACACATATATTATAACATAATACAGGCTTAAAAACACAAAAAAAGAGAATTTTATCTCTTTTTTTAGCTATATTTTAGTTAATTTTCTCTCATTTAAAATTAAATTAAGTCTAGAAGCTCTCATAACTTGATTTTCTATTGATTTTTTTGACATAATTGTCTTTATTTTCTTGCCATTTTTAAGAATTATATATGTTGTATTACCCACTTGTTCAACACTCTTATACCATTTTAATGCTATCCATATACAATCACTTTTTTCAGGTGAAGTAATAGGAAAAAAAATCATTTCTGAACTTTCTTCTACTATAATTGGTAATTTATAGTTTGCTCCTAATATTCTTTTACTACCATCTACTCTACCTGAATAAGAACTACCAAAATACTGACATGAATAATCCATTACTTCATAACTACTACTAGCTATTTTATATTCCTTATTATTTTCATAAACCTTTGAGTTATTATCATCAACTCCTAATATAGCCATTGTTTCATCATTTACTTCATATTCTTTCATAAATATCCCCCTGCAAATAAATTGCGAGTTATACTATACCAACACTACATGTCGAAATTTAGCGAAAAATGTCTCATAATCAAAAAAAAATAAAAAGTGAAAATTAATTCACTTTTTAATCTTAATAAGTTCTAATTGGTAATACTAATTGTGTCAATCCTTCATCTTTATTTGAATTTAAGATAATAGGTTTTACTTCACCAACAAAGGAAATGCTTACTTGTTCATCATCAAATGATTTTAAAGCCTCCATCATATATTTGGCAACAAAAGATATTCTTAGATTTTCTTCGTTATCTTTTTCTATATTCATTTTTTCTTCTACTCTACCTATTTCAGCAGAACTACTTCTAACAAATAACTTATTACCATCTATTTCAAATGTAACTATATTCTTTTCTTTATCACTAGTTAAAATACTAGCACGATCAATTACATTATATAATTCATTAACATTAACTTTAATAGCTAATAAAAATTCATCAGGTAATAAATTAGCTGTATTAGGATAAGTACCACTAATTAATCTAGATTGAAATAATATATTTTGATACTTAATTAATACCTTGTTATTAAAAATGTGTAATTCTAATTTTTCATCACTATCATCCATTATTTTAATAAATTCCAATAAGTTTTTACTAGGTATTACTATATTATAGTTATCTTCAACAGCATTTTCTAATGTTATTATTCTTCTAGATAAACGATATGAATCAGTTGAGTTACATTCCATAACATTACCAACTATCTTAAAGTTAATACCAGTTAAGATAGGTCTTGATTCATCATTTGAAGAAGCAAATGATGTTTGATAAATAATACTTTTAAATGTTCTACTATCAATTGATAATGGATTTTTACTTAAATCTAAATTAATACTTGGATATTCACTTTTATTTATACCATTCAAATTAAATTCACTATTATCTGTATAAATAGTTATTTTTAATTCATCAATAACTTCAATATTAATAAATTCATCAGGAAGTTTACGTACTATATCAAGAATATATTTACCTTGAATAATAATACTTCCCTCTTTTTCTATATTCATATCATCAGTTTTATCAATAAATACCTGAATGGTAATATCATTATCACTAGCAGTTAATAATAATCCATCATTCGTTAAATCAAATTTTATTCCAGATAATACTGGTACCAAATTTCTACTAGATAAAGCTTTTGAAACTTTATTTAATCCATCTAATAATACATCTTTTTTAATTTTTAATTTCATATATATTCCTTCTTTCTTAATTAGTTATTATTATTATTACTGTGGAAACTGTGTATAACTGTCATTCAACCTTATTTTATCATATTTTTTCAAAATTTTACCTGTGGAAAAAAAGTTTTATTTTTACATTTTATCCACACTATACTATTTCTTTCTTTAATTTTTCTATAATATTAGCTAATTCTTTATTAGTTGATATTTCATTTTCTATTTTTTCCACGGAATGCATAACTGTTGAATGATCTTTACCACCAAATTCAATTCCTATCTTAGGAAATGATTCATTTGTTAGTTTCCTGCATAAATACATTGCTACTTGTCTTGGAAATGCTAAATTAGCACTTCTCTTTTTAGATTTCATATCTTCAACTGATACCTGAAAATATTCAGCAACAATTCTTTGTATTCTATTAACACTGTTTTTTTCACTGTATCCTTTATTTACAAAATCTTTTAATACATCTACTGCTAGATCTAATGTTATTTCAGCACCACCCATAATAGTTGAATATGCCAACAATCTAGTAATAGAACCTTCAAGATGTCTAACATCACTACCAACATTAGAAGCAATATATTCAATCACATCATCTGGTATATTTTTGTTTAATGACTCCCCTATTATCTTCTTCTTAATAATAGCTACTCTTAAATCAAAATCTGGTGGAAATATATCTGCCGTTAATCCCCAACAAAATCTAGTTCTTAACCTATCTTCAAGTAATTTTAAATCATCCGGTGAACGGTCTGATGAAATAATTATTTGCTTATTTTCATCATAAAGCTTAGTAAATGTATTAAAAAATTCATTTTGTGTTTGCGGCGCACCTTGAAAAAACTGAATATCATCTACTATTAATACATCAATACTTCTATATTTATTTTTAAAATAACTAACGTAGTCAAAGTTTTTACCGTGCTCATCTTTTTTATTTATACCTAAGAAATCTGTAATGAATTGATCACTTGATACATATAAAACCTTTTTATTAGAATGTTCAGTTATATAATTACCAATTGCATGCATCAAATGTGTTTTACCTAGACCACTATTTCCATATATAAATAAAGGATTATATAAAACACCAGGATTTTCAGCAACTTCTAATGCTGCAGCTTGTGCAAATTTATTTGTATTCCCTACTATAAAATTTTCAAAAGTATAATTTTTATTAAGATTTGAACAGAAATTGTTAATAACATTATTATTACTTACATTTTCTGTAACGTTATCAACATTATTGTGGATATACATAGGATTTATATTATTATTACCAATGTCTTCATTTTCTTGTTCATCAATTTCTTCTTTAGTATAAAATTCAATATCAACATTATCTCCTACAACATTATTAAGATTATCTACTATTAATTCATAATATTTAGTAGCTAAGTGCTTTTTATACATAGCCATTGGAACTATTATCTTACATACTCCATCTTTATATTCATATAATTCTGTATTTTTAAACCAAGTTTCAAAAGACAAGGGATTTAATTCATTTTTAATAACGTTTAAAAAATTAGCCCAAATAATTTTTGTATTCATTATTATTATCCCCCCTGACTAAAGATAATTTCAAATTGCAAGTCTTATTCTAACTTAAAATTGTGGAAAAATAAATAGTAAAATTTATCTTTTTTTTTATTCACAACTTATCAACAATTTTTTCCACAATTATAACCCTTATATATATTGAATATATCACACTTTTCCACAAAAATAAAAAAATAAATAATCACAGGGTTGATAAAGTTATAAACAAGATTGTGGAAAGTGTGGAAAAATTTATTAGAAATGCTTAAAATTAATATTTTTTAAGGAAATAATTGACAAAACCAAATATTTATTATTATAATAATGTAGATTTTATGTCTGGAGGTGGAAACTATGAAAAGAACTTATCAACCAAATAATCGTAAGATGAAAAAAGCACATGGATTTTTTTCAAGAGTTAAAGGTAACGTATTAAAGAAAAGAAGAGCAAAAGGTCGTAAAAGATTATCTAAATAAAAAATGCCACAATTATGTGGTTTTTTTTGCTTTTTAATAAGAATAGAATAGGTGATGATATGAAAAAAATAAATATCATAAAAAAAACACAAGATTTTGAATATATCATGCATAATGGCAGATTACTTAAAAATAATTACTATATTATATACACAGCTCCTAAAATGTCAGAATATTATCGTTTTGGTCTTTCAGTAGGTAAAAAAATATCAAATAAAGCAGTAATTAGAAATAAATTAAAAAGAATGTTAAAAAGTATCATTGATAATAACAAAAATATCTATCAAAAAGATCGAGATTATATTATAATAATGAAGAGAAGTTGTTTAGAGGAAAATTATCAAGAACTAGAAAATAGCTTCATAGAAATAATGAAAAAGATAAGATAAGGAGATTTAAATGAATAAAAATAATAAGAAAGTAATAATATTAGTAGCCTTATTACTATTATTAACAACAGGATGTACAAAAACATTAAAGGGTAGTGATAAAAAAGTTGTTACGAATCCAGAGACAGGGCAGAGTTTAACTGAAAATATTTTTTGTCAACCAGAAAATGAAAAAACTATTAAGGCATATGAAGATAATGGTGTAGATTTATCAAAATATCCTAAATGTAGTGAATTTAAAATTAATAGTGGTGGTTATGAAGGATTATGGGATAGTATATTTGTTAAACCATTAGCATTTGTAATATTATGGTTTGCTAAATACGTAAAAAGTGCTGCCTTAGCTTTAATAATTACAAGTATCATCATTAGATTGATTGCATACCCTGTAACTAAAAAAACAGCAATGCAATCAGAATTATTAAAAAAGGCTCAACCAGAATTAGAAAAGTTAGAAAAGAAGTATGCTAATAAAACAGATCAAGAATCAATTATGAAGAAAAGTCAAGAAATGACTATGCTTTATAAGAAATATAATATAAATCCTATATCAGGATGTCTATATGGATTTATCCAATTACCATTATTTATAGCATTTTTAGAGGCAATTAATCGTGTACCAGCATTATTTGAGGAAAACTTTTTAGGCTTACAATTAGGTACAACACCTTCAGTTGGTTTATTAAGTCAAGGAAATTGGTTATATATCATTTTAATTTTATTAGTTGGTGTAACTACATATTTCTCATTTAATCTTAATAAAACAACAGCTGAATCTAGTAGTAGTCCAATGAAAAATATGTCAACAACTATGACTATCATGATTATAGTAATGGGCTTCTTTATGCCAGCAGCATTATGTATTTATTGGATAACAACCAACTTATTTACTGTAGTTCAAAATTTAATTGTAAAAAGGAGTAAAGAAGTATGTTAGTAAAAAATAGATATAGTGGAAAAACTAAAGAAGAAGCAATAAATAATGCTAAAGTAGCACTCCAAGAATTAGAAAAAGACCTATATATTAAGGAAGTAGAAGTAAAAAATGGTTTATTTAATAAAAAGGTAGAAATAGAAGTAATTAGACATGATGATGTAATTGAATATATTAAAGAATACTTAAAAGAATTGATTACTAACATGGGTCTTACTTGCAATTTAGAAGTAAAAAAACGCGATAATGGAGTAAATATAACAGTTATTTCTGATAATAATTCTATTTTAATTGGAAAAAATGGTAGAACATTAACATCCTTAAATTTAGTATTAAAACAAACTTTATATAATGAAATAGGTGAATATTTTCCATTTAATTTAGATATTGGTGAATATAAATTAGCTCGTGAACATAAACTAGAATCTTTAGCAAAGAGAACAGCTAGAGAAGTAGCTTCGTCAAAAGTAGCTGCAAAACTTGATCCAATGAACTCTTATGAAAGAAGAATTATTCATACTATTCTAGCAGATAATAAAAATGTAACTACAGAAAGTGAAGGCGAAGAACCTAATCGTTATGTAGTAATTAAACCAAAGGAAGATGAATAATCTTCTTTTCTTTTTATTAAAAGAATGATAGTATATTGCATATAGAAGAGGTGTTACTATGAATGATACGATTGCCGCTGTTTCAACTACTTTAGGAGTAGGTGCTATTTCTATTATTAGAGTAAGTGGAAACGATGCTATAAAAATAGTAAATAATATATTTAAAGGTAAAAATTTAGAAACAGTAGATACACATACAATTAATTATGGACATATTATAGATAAAGATGAAATAATTGATGAAGTATTAGTATCAGTTATGAAATCTCCTAAAACCTTCACTACCGAAGATATAGTCGAAATTAATTGCCATGGTGGTATTTCTACTACAAATAAAGTATTAGAACTGGTATTAAATAATGGTGCAAGATTAGCTGAGCCTGGTGAATTTACTAAACGTGCTTTTTTAAATGGTAGAATTGACTTAACTCAAGCTGAATCAGTAATGGATTTAATAAATTCTAAGAATGAAACTAAAAGAAAGGTTGCAATTAAAGGATTAAATGGTTATGTTAGTAATATTATTAGAAATTTAAGACAAGAAATACTAGAACTATTAGCTTCAATTGAAGTAAATATTGACTATCCAGAATATGAAGATGCAATTGTAATGACTAATGATATAGTAAAACCAAAGATTACTGAAATAAAAGAAAAGTTAGCTAAGATAATTAATGAATCTGAAAATGGTAAAATTTTAACTAGTGGTATTAAAACTATTATTATTGGAAAACCAAATGTAGGAAAGAGTAGTATTTTAAATAGATTATTAGATGAGGAAAAAGCTATCGTTACCGATATTGAAGGAACAACTCGTGATACTGTTGAAGGTTCAATAACGATTAATGGAGTATCTTTAAATATTATTGATACAGCTGGTATCCGTGAGACAGAGGATATTGTAGAAAAAATAGGTGTTGAAAAGAGTTTAAGTTTAATTAATGAAGCTGACTTAATTATTATTGTTTTAAATAATAATGAAAAATTATCAGAAGAAGATAAAAAGATATTAGCTTCTTGTAAAGATAAAAAGGTAATTGTAGTTATTAATAAAAGTGATTTAGAAAGAAAAATAAATTTAGATGATATTAAATACAAAAATATTGTTTATACAAATACAATTGATTTAAACGGTATAAATTCCTTAAAAGAAAAAATAGTAGAATTATTTAATTTGAATGAATTAGAACAGCAAGATTACACATATCTAAGTAATGTAAGACAAATTTCACTAGCAAAAGAAGCTAATAGTATATTAGAAGAAGTTGATAAAGGAATAGAAAATGAAGTACCAGTTGATATGATAGAAATTGATATTAAGCGTGCTTGGGAAAAGCTTGGTGAAATAATAGGTGAAACTTATACCGAAGAATTAATCGACCAACTGTTTAGTCAGTTTTGTTTAGGTAAATAAAGTTATAAAAAGTGTAATATAAACACAAAAAACATAATTAAACTTCAAAAATTATTTCCCGGGAAATAATTTTAATAATAAATCTTAAAGCTATTTACTAGAAAATAAAATTATGTTACTATCAATTACTATCAAAATGTATAATAAATAAGGAGTGTATATGAAAAAAGTATTAATGATAATTGGTGGTATAGTATTAGCTATTGCTGCAATCGCTGCAATAATTATAGGTATTACATACACAACATCAAAAAAAATGGTTTGTAAGTCTAATGAAGGTAATATAACAATTATGTACAATGATAAAAAGATTACTGGTTATACTGCTAAGGGTATTACATATGATTTAGATGGTCAACAAAAGATAGCAGAACAAATCGGTGTAGATGAATATTTAAATCAATTTAGTAATTGGTTTAGCACTAATACAACAGGAACTTGTAAAAGATAAGAGATTTAAGTCTCTTTTTATTTTGAAAAAATATTTCACAAAATATAAAACTAGTGTATAATAATTGCAGAAAAAAGAGGAAGTGTATCAAAATGGAATATGATATTATCGTTGTAGGTGGAGGTCATGCTGGTTGTGAAGCATCACTAGCATCAGCTCGTCTACATAATAAAACTTTATTAGTAACAGGAAATATTAAAAATATTGCCGATATGCCATGTAATCCATCAATAGGTGGACCTGCTAAAGGAATTATTGTAAGAGAAATAGATGCTTTAGGTGGTGAAATGGCCAACAATATTGATCATAGTTGTTTACAAGTTAAAATGTTAAATACAAAAAAAGGACCAGCAGTAAGAGCACTAAGAGCACAAGGTGATAAAATTACTTATCCAAAGGCTATGTTAGAAACTATGAAAAATCAAGAAAATCTAGAAATTAAAGAATCACTTGTAGAAGACTTAATTGTAGAAGATAACATAGTAAAAGGTGTAGTTTTAGAAACCGGAGAAAAAATTTATGCCAAAGCAGTAGTTTTAACAACAGGAACTTATTTAAAAGCAGTTATTCTAAGAGGCGCTAAAAAAACAGTTAGTGGTCCACACGGAGAAAGACCTTCTAAATTTTTAAGTGATAAGTTAAGAGAATATGGATTTACTATTCAAAGATTAAAAACAGGTACTCCTCAAAGAATAGATAAAAATAGTATTGATTATTCAAAAACTAGTCTAGAACCAGGTGATAGCACTCCACATACTTTCTCATTTGATAACACACCACTTTATAAAGTAGAAGACCAAGTACCATGTCATTTAATCTATACAACGAAAGAAACTCATAAAATTATTATGGATAACCTAGAAAAATCAAGTATGTATGGTGGCTATGTAGAAGGAATTGGTCCTAGATATTGTCCTTCTATAGAGGATAAAGTAGTTCGTTTCAAAGATAAAGAAAGACATCAACTATTCCTAGAACCAGAAAGTTTATATTATGATGATATTTACATTCAAGGTTTTTCAACTAGTATGCCAGAAGAAATTCAAGACTTAATGGTTCATAGTTTACCAGGATTAGAACATGCTAAAATATTAAAATATGCCTATGCTATCGAGTATGATGCCATAGACCCTCTACAATTAAAACAGTCACTAGAAACCAAAGTACTTGAAAATTTATTTACAGCAGGACAAATAAACGGTACAAGTGGTTATGAAGAAGCTGCTGGGCAAGGATTAATAGCTGGTATCAATGCATCTCGTAAGATTCATAATCAAGAACCATTAATTTTAAAAAGAAATGAAGCTTATATTGGTGTATTAATTGATGATTTAGTAACTAAAGGAACTAAAGAACCATATCGTATGTTAACATCTCGTGCTGAATATAGATTATTGCTTCGTCATGATAATGCCGACTTAAGATTAAGAGAATATGGTCACGAAATAGGTTTAATATCAGAAGATAGATATCAAAAATTTATAGAAAAGAAAACTAAAATTCAAGAACTACTCAATTTATTAAAAGAAAATAAAGTAACACCAACTAAAGATACAAATGACTATTTAGCTAGTATTAATTCTACTAAATTATTAGACGGTATTACCCTATATGAACTATTAAAAAGACCAGAAATAACTTTTGATAATATAAAACATTTTATAGATATTGATTACAGTGATGAAGTAGTAGAACAAGTAGAAATAATAGATAAATATGAAGGTTACATCGTAAAAGCAAATAGAGAAGCCGAAAAAATGCTAGACCTAGAAAAAGTAAAAATTCCAGAAGATATAAACTATGATAATGTTCACAACTTGGCTAGTGAGGCAAGACAAAAATTAGCCCAAGTAAGACCAACCACAATTGCTCAAGCTTCTCGTATTAGTGGTGTTAATCCTGCTGATATTTCTATATTAATGGTTTATCTAAAAAAGGAAAAAAGAATATGAGTTTAGATTTATTTATAGAAGAAACAAAAAAATTAGGTATAACATTAACCAGTCAACAACTAGAAAAATTAGCTGAATTCTACGAATTATTAATATCATGGAATCAAAAAATGAATCTAACTAGAATAACAGAAAAAGAAGACGTATATTTAAAACATTTCTATGATAGCCTAACAATTAGTAAAGTAATAGATTTGAATCAAGACTTAACTTTATGTGATGTTGGTAGTGGTGCTGGATTTCCAGGAATCGTTTTAAAAATCTGTTTTCCTAATCTAAAAATAACTTTACTAGATTCTCTTCAAAAAAGAGTAAATTATTTAAATGAAATTATAAAAGACTTAGAACTAAAAGATATAGAAGCAATTCATACTAGAGCAGAAGATTATGCCAAAGAAAATCGTGAAAAATTTGACATAGTAACAGCACGAGCAGTAGCTAATCTAAAAGTGTTATCAGAATTATGTATTCCAATGGTAAAAGTAAATGGCTTCTTTATTTCAATGAAAGCAAATATTGAAGAAGAAATCGAAAATAGTATGGAAATATTAAAAAAATTAGATAGTAAAATAAAAAAAATAGAAACATTTTATTTGCCAATTGAAGATAGTATTAGAAATATAGTGTTAATTATCAAAGAAAATAAAACCAATAAAATTTACCCTAGAAGAATGGAAAAAATTAAAAAAAATTAATAATAATAACATAAAATATAGCCAAAAGTATCTAAATTTGGCTTTTTTTCTTGTATGAAATCAAAAATATGATATAATATACCTAGAATAAAAGAGTAGAAAGAATGAAAAGAGGGTATATATATGGATAGAGAAGTAGTAGAACTATATTTAGATGACATTATTCCTAACCGTTTTCAACCACGTGAAGTGTTTAATGAAGATGCATTAAGAGAATTATCAGCATCAATCAAAGAACATGGAGTAATTCAGCCAATTATTGTCAGAAAAATAGGAGATAAATACGAAATAATAGCCGGTGAAAGAAGATATAAAGCATCAGCAATGGCAGGTTTAACTAAAATTCCTGCAATAATTCGTAATTTAGACGACAAGGAAGCTTCAAAAGTAGCCCTTTTAGAAAATCTTCAAAGAAAAGATTTAACAGCAATAGAAGAAGCAAGAACATATCAAAAAATTCTTGAATTAGATTCAATGACTCAGGAAGAACTAGGTCGTACTATGGGAAAATCTCAAGCTGCAATAGCTAATAAAATGAGATTGTTATCATTACCTGATGAAATTCAAGAGGCTCTACTAAAAGATCAAATTTCTGAACGCCATGCCAGAAGTCTATTAAACTTAGATACACCACAAGAACAAATTAATATGTTAAGAAAAATAATCAATAATCGTATGACAGTTAGAGAACTAGATAATGAAATTAGAGAATTAAAAGGTGAAACATCTCAACCATCAGCAATAACTAATGATAGCGTTACAATTGTAGAAGAAAGTGGTCCAAAAATAGAAGTAAGTGAACCAAAACAACCAACAATTGATATAACTAATAAATCAAACGAAATCGAAGATGATGATGTTCCTCCACTATCACTAGCTCCTAAAGATGACACAAAGGAAATAATAGAAGCATTATCTGAATTTGATGATGATGAGCCTGAAACAGAAAACAAAGAAATTAAAGAACCAAAACCAGAATATAATTATAATGATATTGACAGATTATTAAAAACAACAAAAATATATACTGTAGAAGATGCTGTTAATGAAATCAAGAGTGTTATAGCTAAAATTCAAAATAAAGGAATTAAAATAACAACTGAAGATTTAGACTTTGAAAACAACTATCAAGTAGTTATAAAAATAGATAAAAATAACTAAAAAGTAGAACTTCTACTTTTTTTTTCGAAAAACATTTCATAATTTATATATTTTTGTTAAAATAGAAGAGTACAAAAGAGAAGGTGGTAGTATGGGAAAAACAATTTCATTAGTAAATCAAAAAGGTGGCGTAGGCAAAACAACAACAAGTATCAACCTTTCTGCATCTCTTGCATATTTAGGAAAAAAAGTATTATTAATAGATTTAGATCCACAGGGTAATACAACAACAGGTGTAGGAATTAACAAGGGAGATATAACAAACAGTGTTCACGAAGTATTAACAGGTAAATGTGAAATAACGGAAGCAATTATTAAAACAAAATATAAAAATTTATATGTTTTACCAGCAACCATTAATTTAGCGGGACTAGATATGGAATTAATTGAAAAAAGTAAAACTAATCAAGGATTTGCCAAAAATGCTCAATTAAAAACTTATTTAGATCCAATTAAAGACTTATTCAACTATATTATAATTGACTGTCCTCCTTCATTAGGATTAATTACAACAAATGCATTAACAGCATCAGATTCAGTTATAATACCAGTTCAATGTGAATTTTTTGCATTAGAGGGAATTACTCAATTATTAAACACAATAATGTTAGCACAGAAAAATCTAAATCCTAATTTAGATATAGAAGGTGTCTTACTAACAATGCTTGATTCAAGAACATTATTGGGATTAGAGGTAGTAGAAGATATAAGAAGATTTTTTAAAGAAAGAGTATACAACACTATAATTCCAAGATTAGTAAAATTAACAGAAGCACCTTCTCATGGGAAACCGATATTAGCTTATGACCCAAAACATAGGGCAACAGAAGCTTATATAAATTTAGCAAAGGAAGTGATTGCACGAAATGGAGACATCTAGAAGAAAAGCTTTAGGTAGAGGCCTAGAGGAATTATTTAATAATGAACCAATGGACTATGAAAAAATTGAAGAAAAAATAATGGATGAATCTACAAATGAAGAAATAGTGGAATTACCACTATCTGAATTAAGAAGTAATCCTTACCAGCCAAGAAAAAATTTTGATGAAACAGCTCTACAGGAATTGGCTAATTCAATTAAAGAACATGGTGTATTCCAGCCAATTATTGCCAAAAAAAGTATAAAAGGTTATGAAATCATAGCAGGAGAACGTAGAGTAAAAGCATCAATTTTAGCAGGAAAAGAAACAATTCCAGCTATTTTGAGAGATTTTTCAGACCAAGATATGATGGAAATAGCTTTACTTGAAAACCTACAAAGAGAAAATCTTAATGCATTAGAAGAAGCTATTGCATACAAGAAACTAATAGATGAGTTATCATTAACACAAGATAAACTTGCAGAACGATTAGGAAAAAGTAGAAGTCACATTACTAATATGTTAGGTTTATTATCATTACCTGAAGAAGTTAAAGATATGATTATGGCTAATAAATTATCAATGAGCCATGCACGTGTTTTAAGTAAAATAGAAGATAATGAAAAAGTAAAACAGTTAGCAGAAAAAATAGTAGTTGATGGCTTAAGTGTTAGAGAAGTAGAAAATCTTTCTCATGACAATATTTATGAAAAGAAAAATACTCAGATTAGACATGAAACTAATCGCAATGAATACAAAGTTATAGAAGAGGAATTATCAGATAAGTTTGGTACAAAAGTAAAAATAAAAAATAATAGAATTGAACTTCATTTTGTTAATCCAAATGACTTAAATAGAATTTTAGAAATTATTGGTCTAGATAATTAATGGTGAAATATGTTTGAAAAATATTTAGTACCTCAAATATATCTACCAATAATATATATAATTTTAGCAACAATTATAAATATTATTATAAAAAAACTAATAGATAAAATAATTTCTAAAAAACAATTAGAATTTGAGAAAAGCAGCTATAATTATAAAAAGACAGAAACATTTAAGGTATTACTAAAAAGTATAACTAAATACTTAATTATAATCTTTCTCATTCTAGCCATATTAACTGTTTATGGAATTAATGTTACATCATTTTTAGCAGGTTTAGGAATAGTAGGAATAATAGTAGGTCTTGCTCTCCAAGATTTAGCTAAAGATTTAATAGCAGGTTTTACTATTATTTTAGAAAATCAGTATGCAATAGGGGATACAATCTCAATAGGTGACTTTAAAGGAGAAGTAATTTATTTAGGCTTAAAAACAACTAGAATAAGAAATTATGAAGGACAAATAAAAATAATAGCTAATCGTAATATAAGTGAAGTAATAAATTATAGTATGGCTAATTCGTTAGCTATTGTAGATATAGATATAAGCTATGAAGAGAATAATGATAAAGTAGAAAACGTTTTAAAATTATTAGCAGAGGAACTTACTAAAACACTACCTAAATTAAAAGGAAAGGTTGAATTATTAGGAATTCAAGAACTAGCTTCCTCTTCAGTAAAATATCGATTTGTCGCCCCAACTATTTCAATGGAACATTATGAAATAGAACGTATAATGAGAAAGAGAATAAAAGAAACATTAGATAAAGAAAAAATAAAAATTCCTTATCCGCAAATAGAGGTGCATCATGGAGAATAAAGAATATAAATTAAACGATAAAGTTATAATGAAAAAAGGCCATCCATGTGGTGCCAATGAATGGAAAATTATTAGACTAGGTATAGATATTAAAATAGAATGCTGTAATTGTGGCAGAGTTGTTATGATACCTAGAATTGAATTTAACCGCAAACTAAAAAAAGTTATAAATAGTGAGGATATGTAGTATGAAAGAAAAAAATAAACTCAAATTAAAAAAATTTTACCTACATCCCGTAACAGCTTTTATAATACTTACATTTATAGTTACATTATTAAGTGGTGTATTTTCTCTTTTTGAAATGCAAGCAACATATTCTAAGTTAAATCCAACCACTGGTCAGTTAGAATCAACCTTAGTGACTGTTGAAAATTTATTTGGATTTAACGGTTTAAAATATATTATTAGTAATGCTGCTAAAAATTTCATGAGCTTTACTACACTAAGTACATTACTTATTTCATTAATTGGATTAGCAGTAATTCAAGCAACAGGCTTATTAGATGCCTTCATTAAAAGAGTTCTAGTAAAAATAGATAATAAAAAAATAACTTTTATAATTATATTTTTAGCTACTATTTCTAGTTTAATTAATGATATTGGTTATGTAATACTTATACCTATTTCAGCCTTAGTATTTTTAAAAAATAAACGTAATCCACTAGCGGGAATTATTGCAGCCTTCTGTGGTGTAGCATTTGGATATGGAGCAACAATTTTTGTTGGTAGTATGGAAATTAATCTTATATCTACTACTGAACAAGCTGCACACTTAATAGATGCTAGTTACCATGTTGCGCTATCTTCTAATTTAATAATAATAATAATATCATCAATAATACTTTCCATTGTAGGAACATTAATAATTGAAAAAATAACCATTCCTAAACTAGGAAAATATAGAGATGTTAATGATTTATCAAAAACAACTGAGATCTCTGTAATAGAAAATGTTGAAGAAGAAGAACAAAGAAAACTTGCCTTAGAAATACATGAAAAAAGAGGTATGAAATATGCCAGTATAGTGGCAGTAATATTTTTGTTATTCTTTATCTATTCACTAATTCCAAATCTACCTTTTTCAGGTATGCTTCTTGATATGACAGAATCAACATATTTAGGACAAGCATTTGGAACTAATTCATACTTCCAAGATGGTTTTACATACATGGTATCTTTATTCTTTATAGTTACAGGTATTGCCTATGGAATAGGTGCTAAAACTATTAAAAATGATAAAGAATTATTAGTGGATATTAGTAAATCAATGTCAGAAGTGGGTATTTTAATACCAATGGTATTTTTTGCTACTCAATTTATAGCAGTATTTAGAAAAACAAACATTGCTACAATAATAACAGCATGGGGTGCAAACTTAATAAATAGTCTTGAATTTAGTGGTATTCCTTTGATTATATTAGTAATTATCGTAATTGCAATTATTAATATTTTTAATACAACTCCAACAGCAAAATGGACTATACTGGCTCCAATAGTAGTTCCAAAACTAATGCAAGCCAACATTTCACCAGAATTTAGCCAATTTATTTTAAGAGCTACAGATTCAATGACAAAAGGAATTACACCATTATTAACATACTTTGTTATTTTTGTAGGATATATGAATATATACAATTCTAATAAACGTAGACCAATTACTATTGGTAATTCATTAAAATTAATTATGCCATATTGCATAATAATCAGTATAGTATGGATAGCTATAATCATACTTTGGTATCTAACTGGACTACCTCTAGGAAAAGGAGTATTTCCAACAATATAAAGACAACTAATAAGCTGTCTTTTTATTATAAATTTTGTTATTTTGCTTTAAATATTACCAATTATTAAATTCATACCAACAAAAAACGACATTTTATAATCAATTTCGTCTTTATATAGAAAGAATGTCTATAATATACATATATAGTGCTATAATCAAGTGATACTAAGTATAAATACTAAATTAGATATTTAACTAAGTTACATAGCTCTCTTGTATTATTTTAGGAGTAAAATATGAAAAAATTCATAAAAAATAATATTTTAATAATTATATCAATATTAATACTAATAATATGGTTTCTTTTTGGTTTAAATAATTTTATGAAACATTATTATGAATTAAAATCATCAACACAACAAGCATATGATAAATGTCAACAAGAAACAGTAATGCCAGACAATTGTATTAGTATAAAAAATAATCTAGATAGTTCAAAAATTCCTCCAGCACCACTATTATTTATATACATATTAGTAGGAGGAGAAGCAACAATCGAGATGTTAAGTTTGATTGCGATAATTTTTGTTGCAGTTCCAGCTATCTGGCATTTCTATCAAGATACTAAAAGTGGTATGTTTAAAAACAAGCTAACTAGACAAAGTTATAAGCGTTATTTTCTAAATCACTATAAGAAATCATTAAAATGTATTTTAATTTTACCAATATTTCTACTAATAACTTTTTTTATTGTATGTTGTATTTCTAAGTTCAAATTTCAATATCAACCTGGTGAAATGGAGTTATGGGGTGATACTTTTTGGAGTGAAAGACAATATGCTAGATCATTATGGTTACCATATTTTTCAACTATGATTTTTAGTTTAATGCTACACAGTATCTACTATATAAATACAGCATATTTAATATTTTATAAGTCAAAAAATTTTATAGTTAACATAATAGGAGTTTATTTATGTTATTTATTTACCCAAACAACAATCGTAACTTTTTTAGGAAGAATATTTGGAAGATACCTAAAAATGGGCGAATTCGCCATTGCTTTGTCCGAACCAGAAGTATGGGTATTTGGCTCAGAGATAAATCACTTCGAATATATTATTTATACATCAATTATTTATGTTATAATTTCTTCTCTCATAATGTTTATACTTTATCATAAAAAAGAAAGGTATGTGACTATAAATGAAAGATGAATATAAATTTCAAAGAAAAATGTTTAATTATACTAAAAAGACGATACCATTCAAAGTAATTATTATATGTTTAATCCTACTTAATCTATTTCAGGGAGGATTATGTGCTATTTCATATGGCATAAATATTTCTCAATTACATGAACTATTGATATTAATATTTTCAAATGACATCTATTTATTTTTAACTTTTATATTATATTTATTTAATACAGTTTACTTGTATCAATTATTTTCTAGTAATCAATTCTATCACCTAAGAAATAAAACTAAAAATAATTGTACAAAAAAAATAATAGGAACTGTCCTTTTCAGTAATACATTCATATTTATCCTCAATCTATTATTTCTATTTATATATGTATTAATACTATATATTTTCAATTTCAATTATTCAATAAAGATACCTAATGTATCCAGTATTATATATTCCCTTTGGTATTTTATAAGGTGTTACATATGGATACAAATATTTTCAATATATACAATTACTATGTCAAAAATCTTTTCTCCAAAAGTAACCACAACTTTAATTGCAACTTTATTGTTACTGATTTTCTATTATGGAAATATTCCAAGTGATTTAATAATAAACTCAATAACTGATATTGGATTTTCAATATATAGATTTTTATTACCATTAAATTATTCTTCTTATCCATTTGAATTAAGTATAAATATTTTATATATTCTATTATCAATGCTAATCTTACAAATAACTGAAACATTAATCAACAAAAAAACTAAAATAACTATGCAAACCATCAAAAATAGTTTATATCTAATAAAACATAGTTTCAATACAGTAATCCGTAAACTAAAATGGTTAATAATAATTTATATAATATTATTAGTATCACTTATACTATGGTTTTATAATGGTATAAATATTAAACTTGGAACTGATGAATTTACATACATTTTAGGTATTTCATATAAATATGGTGACGAACTTCCAAAATTATTAATTTCTTTAATAAGTTGGCTTACATATACTTATATATCATTTAAAATCATATTAAGAGATACCCAACTAAAAAATGAAATATGGTTCTTGAGATTAAAGCCAATAAAATTAATAATAATAAAAATAGTATCAGTATTTTTGATAACTATGGCATTAAAATCAATCACATACACAATACTATATATAATTTTTTCTATTAACACTAAACTATCACTATTACTAATATTTAAATATTTTTTAAATGATTTAATATTTACTACTATTATTGAACTAACAGCAGTAATGTGTTTATTTACTAGTTATAGTTTAGAAAAATTTAAAACTATATCATTAGTTTTCTTTATTCCAATGTTATTTTTATTATCAAAGCCAATTATTACTCAAAATATTATTTATTTAATTTTAGTAATGTTAATTAACATTATATTAATTATAGGTTTATTTCAAAGAAAGGGACGAATTATTTTCGAAAATATAGAAAATGGAGGATAATATGAAAATAGAGGTTAAAAATTTATCAAAAGAATTCAAAAAAATACTAATTTTAGATAATATATCAGTTACTTTTGAAAAAGGAAAAATATATGGTTTAATTGGAAGAAATGGTAGTGGAAAAAGTGTTTTTTTAAAAATATTATGTGCACTTTATGAACCAACTAATGGTGAAGTTCTATATGATGAAACTAATATATTTAAAGAAGAAAAGATTCCTAGTAACACCAGAGCACTGATAGAATCACCAAATTTTATAGAAGAATTAACAGGTTACGAAAATCTAGAAATGTTAGCAAATATTCAAAATAAAATAGGTAGGCACGAAATAGAAGAAGCATTACGAAAAGTAAATTTATATGAAGAAAAAGATAAAAAATATAGTAAATATTCATTAGGAATGAAACAAAAATTAGGAATTGCTCAAGTATTAATGGAAGACCCTGAAGTTATGATATTAGATGAACCATTCAATGGAATAGAGGAAGAAACAGCAGTAAAATTACGTGGTATCTTAAAAGAAGAACGAAAGAAAGGTAAAATAATAATTTTAGCCAGTCATATAAAAGAAGATATTGAAAATCTAGCAGATGTAATATATAAATTTGATGGTGGTAAAATAAAAATAGAAACTAAAAATAAAAATAAGTAAAAAAGTAAACAAGGAATAGTAAGAAATAAATATTACTATTCTTTGTTTTTTAATATAAGAAAATATATTTTTTGAAAAAGGTAATGATCAAGGTAAATAAAATTTTTAAATTTTACTCTTTTATCCGCTAAATTAATATGTTATATTATGTGAAAACGTTAAAAATATATGATTTTTATCAAATAAATGATATAATGTACTAAGAAAAGAGGTATAAGTATGGGATTAACAGCAGGAATAGTAGGACTTCCAAACGTCGGAAAATCAACTTTATTTAATGCAATTACCAAGAAAAGTATTCTAGCAGCAAATTATCCTTTTGCTACAATTGAACCTAATGTTGGTGTAGTAACAGTACCAGATGAAAGATTAGAAATTCTTAATGATTTATACAACCCAACTAGATTAATACCAACAGCTTTTGAATTTACTGATATTGCGGGATTAGTAAAAGGTGCTAGCCAAGGTGAAGGTTTAGGAAATAAATTTCTATCTCATATTAGAGAAACTGATGCTATTGTGGAAGTAGTAAGATGTTTTGATAATAAAGATATTATTCATGTAGAAGGTGAAGTTGACCCAATTAGGGACATTGAAATTATTAATCTAGAATTAGTATTAGCAGATTTAGAAAGTATTGGTAATAGAATTGAAAAAATAGAAAAAAAAGTAAAGGCTGGAAAAGATAAGGATGATATCCAAGAATTAGAAGCCCTTACAAAAGCTAAACTAGCTCTTGAAAAAAATGAGGCATTAAGAACTGTAGATTTTACTAAAGGAGAATTACATGCTATAAAATCATATAATTTTCTTACCCTAAAACCAATTATTTATATGGCTAATATAAATGAAGACGAAGTTGCTACCAAAGATAATGATTATGTTCAAAGGGTAAAAGAATATGCTAGTAAAGAAAATGCCAAAGTAATAAAAGTTTGTGCAAAAATCGAAGAAGAACTAAGTCAACTAGAAGATGATGATCACCAAGAAATGCTAGCTGCATTAGGAATAGAAATGAGTGGTTTGGATAAACTTATTAAAGCAACCTATGATTTATTAGGACTAGCAACCTATTTTACTGTAGGAAAAGATGAAGTAAGAGCATGGACTTTCAAAAAAGGAATGAATGCTAAAGAATGTGCTGGTATTATCCATACTGATTTTGAAAAAGGCTTTATTAGAGCCGAAGTTATGTCATATGATGATTTAATATCTTGCGGAAGTGAGTTAAAAGTAAAAGAGGCAGGACGTGCTAGACTAGAAGGAAAGGATTACATAATGCAAGATGGCGATATATGCTATTTTAGATTTAATGTATAAAGGAGAACAAAATGGAACTATTAAATATCAAACATAGCCAACTAGAAAATGCAGAAACAATATCAATGAACGTGAAAGAGAATAAACAAATTATTGCCAATGTAGAAGTAACAATGGAAGATTTATTTTCAAATAACAATCAAACAAATTATCTAACTCCAGATGGACTTGGTAGTCTTACCAGAATGACTACTTATCCATATATTCATTCTATTATAATAGAAAAACATAGTGATGGAATGACAGTCAGTGATATATCAAAAATGTTATATCCACTTATTGGAATAATACCAGCATATACTAAAGTTTCTGATGACAATGAAAATAGATATGTTGCTAATGCGATTGTAGATTATAATATCGTTTCTAAAATAAAAGAGGTACTAGCAGCTAATAATATTACTATTGAAGAACAATCAAAAGTTGAAGAACATAGACATAGAATGTAAATGGAGGAAAAATAATGGAAAATAAAATATATTCAAAAGTATTCCTATGGTTATTTATAGGTATGCTAATGACATTTTTAACAGGCATTTATACAACCACAAATGAATCAGCATTATCAGTAATATTTAGCGGAGGTTTCTACTGGATATTAGTGGTAGTAGAATTATTACTAGCAATATTTTTATCAGCAAGAATCCACAAAATGAGTCCAACAACAGCTAGAATATGTTATTTATTATATACATTCTTAACAGGTTTAACATTTTCATCAGTATTTATAGTTTATAAACTAGAATCAATATTATTAGTTTTTGGTATTACATCATTATTATTTTTAGTGTTTGCCCTAATAGGTAAAACCACTAAAATAGATTTAAGTAAATTAGGAACTTACCTATTAATGATGTTATTAGGTATAATTATTTGTAGTATTATAAATATTTTCTTAGGAAATTCTACATTTGATTTAGTGATTTCATGTATAAGCATCATTATTTTCTTAGGTTATATTGCCTATGATGTACAAAAAATTAAAAGATTAAATGGTTTCCTTGCTGAAGATAATCTTGCTGTAATAGGAGCCTTTGAACTATACTTAGACTTTATTAATATATTTATCGATTTATTAAGATTATTTGGAAAAGCTGATGATTAATCAGTTTTTTTCTTTTATTCTAGACAAATAAACGATAAAATGATATTATCAATTTGCACCCAGTATTTACGGATAAATATAGACGATTGAAAAATATCGTTTTTTTGGCGTTTAAAGGAGGTAAAAATGGAGTTAAGTCAAAAAGAAAAAATGTATGAAGAAAACCACCTAGATAGAACACTAAAAATTGTTCGTAATAAGATTTCAGAATTAGGACAAGAATTTTATGATAAAGAAGATAAAATTCAAGAATTCAAAGAATTAATATGGGACTCAAAACATGATATGGATCCAGCCGAAATGCGCTTTATGATGGCTGAATCAGATGCTGAAGTATTAAAAATGGAAAGAAAAAGTAAATATTTTCAGACA
Organism: uncultured Bacilli bacterium; assembly: GCA_934148875.1. GTDB lineage: Bacteria > Bacillota_I > Bacilli_A > RF39 > UBA660 > Alloscybalousia. The sequence continues at coordinate 23,524 of CAKPDJ010000001.1, read as the reverse complement.
TTATTTAGAATTCAAGGTAATCCGTATTTTGGTAAGATAATTTTTAGAGATAACATAAATGAGGAAGAAATATATATTGGTATTACTCATGTTGAGGATGATTTAGAATATTATATTCACGATTGGCGAAGTCCTATATGTAGCTTATTTTATGATCATGAAGTTGGTAAAGCTAGTTATTTATCTCCAGATGGATTAGTAAGTGGCGATTTAAAAGTTAAAAGACAATACAAAATAGAAGATGGAAAACTAAAAGGAATATTTGATACTAGTATCAATATTGAAGATGATGTATTACAGCAGGTTCTAGCAGAAGATTCAAATGATAAAATGAAAAACATTGTTAATACAATCCAACAAGAACAAAACAAAGTAATTAGAAATACTGAGGATAAAACGCTTATTGTTCAAGGTATTGCCGGAAGTGGTAAGACAAGTGTAGCACTACATAGAATAGCATTCCTTCTATATAAAATTAAAAATTTATCTTCACAAAATGTTTTAATCTTTTCTCCAAACCAAGTTTTCTCAGAATATATTTCAAATGTTCTTCCGGAATTAGGAGAAGATAATACTCTCCAAACGACATTTAATAAATTTATGGAATCAAATATAAATGAATATCATCATGTTGAAGAATTTACCAAGTTTATTGAAAGATTTTATAAAGATAAAACGATAAATAAGGAATTAATAAAATATAAACAAAGCAACCAAGCAGCTATAGATATAAAGAATTATATTGATAATCTTAGAAATGAAATATGTTTTATTGATGATTTAGATACTAGAGATTTTACCTATACAAAAGATGAATTAAATTATTTTTTACGCGAGCGTTATAATCATCTAAAATTTTACGATATTATTCCTGTAATAGCTACCAAAATATGTGATACTCATTATAATGGTAAGAAAACAAATCACAAAAAGTTAGTATCAGAATTATATAAAAGGTTAAACAAAAAAATAAACATTAAAGAAATATACAAAAATTTTTATTACAGTGAGTATTTTACCAATAGCTATACCAAATATTTATCTGATAGTGAAATAAAAGAGTTTACAAATAATAAAGATATTTCTTATGAAGATGCTTGTTTATTTATATACATTAAAGGTTTATTACAAGGCTTTAATTATTATGGAAAAATAAAACAGATCGTAATAGATGAGGCTCAAGATTATAATAAACTACAGTATCAAGTAATTAAAAGTATTTTCCCAACAGCTGGATTTACCATTCTAGGCGATGTTAATCAAACTATAAATCCATATTATAAATATGAAAGTCTTAAGGAATTAGAAGAAATATTTGATGAAGATACTAAATTTTTAGAGTTAACTAAAACCTATCGTTCTAGTAAAGAAATAATAGAATATACAAACAAAATATTAGGTCTTAATTATGTTACCGCAATTCGTAAAGAAAATCACTTACCAGTATTAATTAAAGAAGAATTAAACTTAAAAGAAGACTTAAACAATGACATTGCCAAGTTAAAGGAAAATTATAAATCAATCGCTATTATTACTAAAACAGATGAAGAAGCAAGTAAAATATATAATTTATTAAAAGATACTAATTCTGAATTAAGTTTATTAGAAACAAATACTGAGAAATTTAACAGAAATCTAATAGTAGTTCCAGCCTATACAGCCAAAGGATTAGAATTTGATTCAGTTATTATTTATACAGATAAAAATAATAAATATACTAAAGAAGAAAAATACTTATACTATGTAGCCTGCACTAGATGTCAACATCAATTAATAATTTATAATCAAAATTAATAATAAGTATAAATAAAAAGTATGTTATAATTATCATAGGTGATAAATATGTACAATGATACACAAACGTTTGATTATACAAGTCCTAATTTTGATATTACTAATATTCCTGATTTTAATGGTGTAACAGGGCTTATAGACATTTCAAAATACTTAGATTTTTCTATCTCTACCACAATTAGAAAACAACTTCCTAATATTAACGAGTATCAAGAAAAGGAATTAGCAAAAGAAGTATTAAATGGTTACATGAGTGGTAATAATAATGCTTTTACCAGCAAATTTGAAATAAGAAACCAAATCGTAAGAATAGGGCGAGATAAATTAGTTTTTCTGTTTTTAAAAACATTAATAGAAAAATGGAATTATAGTGAAACTATATTAAGAAAATTAATTCCAACTGATACATCTGAAGAGTATTCAAAATTTGTTAGTGACATGGTGTATTCTGGTAAAACAGATTCATATAAACAATGGATAAGCGACAATATTTCTACTTTTATCGATATATATGTTCAAGGAAGTTATGGTAAAACATCAGAACAAAAGAAACAATTAGAGGAATTATGCTATGCTAATCCAACCACAACTAGAACTTTAGAACAGTTAAATTTAGAAATGAGTTTAAATCGTCTAAAATCATAAAAAAAACACAAAAAGCATTTACAATAATGCTTTTTTTTGATATATTACTAGCGAGTATTTTAATACTCCTTGCTAGAAATAGCCAAATGACCAAGAGGAGGTGTAGAAAATGAGAAAGTATGAAATTATGTTCATCGTAAAACCTGATTTAGAAGAAACTGCTATTAAACAAGTAGCTAATGATATGAAATCAGTATTAGAATCTAATAACGCTAAAGTATTAGAACTAAAAGAGATGGGACAACGTGACTTAGCTTATGAAATTAATAAGTATAAGACTGGTTATTATTTCTTATTTACTATTGAGACTGAAGATTTAACAGCAACTAAAGAATTTGATCGTTTATCATTAATCAATGAAAATATTCTTCGTCACTTAATAGTAAGAGTAGAAGACTAAGAGAGGTAATAATATGAATAAAGTTATTTTAATCGGAAGATTAACAAGAGACCCAGAACTAAGATATACTAGTAGTAATATCCCAACAGCATCATTTAGTATTGCTGTTGATAGAACATTTACTAATCAAAGTGGAGAAAGAGAAGCAGATTTCATCAATATCGTTGTTTGGAGAAAACAAGCTGAGAATTGTAAAAACTATTTAACTAAAGGTAGTCAAGTAGCAATCGAAGGTCGTATTCAAACAAGAAGTTATGATGGCCAAGATGGACAAAAGAGATATGTAACAGAAGTTGTTGCCGATAATGTTCAATTTTTAGGTTCAAGATCTAATGGAGCTAGTTCAAATGCTCAACCAGCATTTAATGATAACGCAACACCATATGATTTTGCATCTTCAGCTGAACCAGCAACTACAGATGTATCAAATGATCCATTTGCAGACTTTGGATCTTCTATTGAGATTAGTGATGATGAATTACCATTCTAAAGAAGGAGGAAAAGTAAATGGCAGAATTTTATAGAAAAAAGAAAAAAGTATGTTACATGTGTACTGGAAAAGATATTAACTATAAAGATGTAGATACTTTAAAGAAATATATAAATGATAAAGGTAAAATCTTACCTAGAAGAATTACAGGAGCTTGTGCTAAACACCAAAGACATATAGCAGAACAAATTAAACGTGCTCGTGCAATTGCTTTATTACCTTATACTAAATAAGATGGCTAATAGTCATCTTTTTCTTTTCTAATTATACATTAAAAAATGACAGATACTCTATTTTGTAGTATAATTACCTTATGGATTGGAGATAGTTATGAGAATAGAAAGCAAAATAAAAAGAGAATTAAAAAAAAGTAAAAATATTTTTATTGTAGCTCATAAAAATCTTGATTTAGATGCTCTAGGTGCTTGTATTGGTGTAACAGCCATAGCTAGTAATTTTAAAAAATCAAGTTATATAATTATAGATGATAAAAAACATGAACCAGCAGTTGGTAAAGTATTAAAAGAAATAATTAAAACTATTAATATTATTCCAAGTACTGAAATATCAAAATATCTTTATAATAAAAGTATTTTAGTTATAGTAGACACTAATAAGCAAGAGTTACTTCAAAATAGTAAGATTCTAGAAAACTTTAATAAGGTTATAATACTAGACCATCACCAAGAAACCAGCCAAACTATTAAAGAAAGTATTCGTGTTATTAATGAAAATGCTTCTAGTGCCTGTGAAATAGTTGCAAACTTAATAGATAAATTCAATGTAAAAATAAATCCGCAATTATCTACTTTTATATTAGCAGGTATTGTTCTAGATACAAATAATTTTGTAGTTAAAACAAGTAGTAAAACATATAAAGCAGCCTATTATTTAGCTAGTCAAGGTGCAAATCCTAAAAAAGTTCAATATTTCTTGAAACAAGACATTAAAGATTATATAATAAGACAAAAAGTTATTACTGAAGTCAAAGTAATAAACAATAAATATGCACTATCAGTTGCACCAGAACAGCTAAAATATAAACGTGAAGAATTGGCTAAAATAGCAGACACATTACTACAATTCAATAAAATAGAAGCATCATTTGTTATAGGTAATCGTATTGATGGTGGTGTAGGACTAAGTGCTAGAAGTGATGGAACATATAATGTTGGTTCACTAGCTGAAAAACTAGGTGGTGGAGGAGACAACTATGATGCAGCTGCCCAGATTAAAGATAAAACATTGAAAGAAGTAGAAGAATATTTGATAACATTATTGAATTAGGAGGGATATTATGAAAGTTATATTTGTAAAAGACCTAAAAAAACAAGCAAAAAAAGGTGACATTAAAGAAGTTAAAGATGGTTATGCTCAAAACTACTTAATAAAAAATGGTTATGCTATTCAAGTAACAGAAAAAAACATGGAAAATGTCAAAAAAGAAAATGATGCTAAAAAAGAAGAAGAATTAATATTAACTAAAGAAGCTGAAACATTAAAACAAGAATTAGAAAAATTGACTTTAGTATTTAAAGTTAAGACTGGAGACAAAGATAAGGTCTTTGGTAGTATAAGTCCTAAGCAAATAAAAGAAGAATTATTAAAAAAAGGATACAAAATAGATAAGAAACAAATAGAGTTGGTTACATCACTTCAATCATTAGGATTTCACAAAGTATTAGTCACTCTATATAAAGAAGTAAAGGCTGAATTAAAAGTTCAATTAGTAAAGTAAAGTAGGTGATACCATGGCAGTAAAAACAATTCCTAATGATATAGTTGCAGAGCAATCTGTACTAGGAGCAATGTTTTTATCCCCATTAGCAATCGAAAAAGCTACCGATAAATTATTTGCCAAGTCGTTTTATTTAGACAAACACCAAATAATTTTCCAAGCTATTGTTGATTTACATAATAAAAAAGTACCAATTGATATGACTACTATCACAGCTGAATTAAATCAATCTAATAAATTGAATGATGCTGGTGGAGTAGAATATTTAACTGAACTAATAAGTATGGTGCCAACGGCTGCTAATGTAGAATATTATATAAAAATAGTAGAAGATAACTATATGTTACGAAGTGTAATTGATACCTCAACTGAAATAGCTACACTTGCTTATGAACATGAGGGTGAGGTTTCAGATATATTAGACCAAGTTGAAAGTAAGATTGTAGGCATTATTAGAAATAGACGTTCATCAGAGTTTAAGTCAATTCAAGAAATCCTAAATGAGGTTCAAACTAATTTAGAGAAACTGGCTACTTCAAAAGGTGAAATAACCGGTATTCCAACAGGATGGTATGAATTTGATAAACTAACTTCAGGACTTCACGAAAATCAATTAATAATTCTAGCAGCTCGTCCAGCCATGGGTAAAACTGCCTTTGCTCTAAATTTAGCTACCTATGTAACTACCCATACTGATAAAACAGTAGCTATCTTTTCACTAGAAATGGGTGCTGAGCAATTAGCTGCCCGTATGATTTCTTCCCTTGGACAAATAGAAGGAACTAAACTAACTAGTGGTAATATAGTTAACGAAGATTGGAAAAGAATTACTGAAGCTAAAAGCCAACTTGCTGGTGCCAAATTATTTATATCAGATGATGCTGGTGTAACTGTTGGTGATATAAAGTCAAAATGTCGTCGTTTAGCAACCGGTGAAAGTGGATTAGACTTAGTAATAATAGACCACTTACAGTTATTAACTATGGGTGGTAATTATGGAAATAATCGTCAAGCCGAAATAACCGATATTTCAAGAAGTTTAAAGAAAATGGCAATGGAATTAAAAATTCCTGTAATAGCCTTAGCTCAGTTATCACGTGGTGTTGAACAAAGAGAAGATAAAAGACCAAAAATGAGCGATTTACGTGAATCAGGATCAATTGAACAAGATGCCGATATAGTTGCTCTACTATATAGAGATGACTATTATCAAACAGCAAAAGAAATAGGCGAAGCCCCTGACCCAAGCCTAAGTGAATTAATAATAGGAAAACACCGTAATGGACCAACCGGAAAAATAGATTTACTATTTAGAAAGAGTACCAGTACCTTCCTAAATTTTATGAAAGATAATAAGGGTGAAAACAATGAATAAAAAGCAAATTTTAATAACAGTACTTGCTTTTCTAGTATCATGCCTCATTCTAATAATTAGTAGTAATCCTAATACAGTTTCTGCTAAAATATTAGGATTTAGTGAAAATAGGAATAATCCTAGACAACTATATAGGGTTTACCTAGCTGGAAAATCAATAGGAGTTATTGAATCTAAAAAGGAACTTGAAGACTATATTGATAATAAGCAACAGTTACTTAAAGAAAAATATAATGTCAGCAAAGTTTATGCTCCAAATGACTTAGATATAGTAAAAGAAATTACTTATAATGAAAAGGTATCAACAATAGAAGAAACCTATAATAAAATTGAAAAAATAATGGGTGAGTCTTCATTTACTATTGATGGTTATAAAATAAAAATAAATGGTATTGAGAAAGTAACAGAAGAAGGAACAGTAAAAACAGATGATATAGTTTTATACGTTTTAGATAAAGAAGTATTTACTAATTCTGTTAATAAAACTATCACAGCTTTTGTGGATAGTGATTCCTATAATTCCTACCTAAATGGTACTCAAAAACAATTAGAGGAAAATGAAACAGGTAGTTTAATTGAAAAATTGTATATTGAAAATACAGTAACGATTACTAAAGAACGTATACCAGCTGGTGCTACCATATATCAAACAACAGAAAATTTAAGTAAGTTTTTATTATTTGGTACAACAGAGGATCAAGCAACATATATTGTTCAAGCGGGTGACACCATAGAAGAAATTTCTAATAATAATAAATTATCAACAGAAGAATTTTTAATAGCTAACAGCAATTTCAAAACAGATAAAGATTTATTATATCCAGGACAAGTTGTTAAACTAGGACTAATCAACCCTCAATTCGATTTAGTTGAAGTAAAACATACTGTTTCTAAAGAAACAAAAAAGATGGAAGTAATTTATAAAGATGATAATACTCAATATGTTGGAACCGAAAAAGTTGAACAAGATGGTCAAGATGGACTAGCTCTAGTAACAAAGAAAATAACTTTAAAAAATGGTGAAATTCAGGATACTTTACCAGTTAGTGAAGTAGAGTTATCACCAGCTATAAACAAAATTATAGTCAGAGGTACAAAACGTTATGAAGTAACACATTGGGGATATGACCCTGATGTACCAGTAGGTATTGGTAGTTGGGTTTGGCCAACAAAATCTACTACTATTAATAGTCCATTCTCATGGCGTTGGGGAAAACACCATGATGGTTTAGATATAGGTGGTAGTTACAGAGATGTAATTAAAGCTGCCAACAATGGTATAGTTGTAGAATCATCATATAATGATTACAACGGTAATTATATATTTATAAAACATAGTAACGGGTATTATACTGCTTATGCTCATATGGCATCAAGAACTAAACAAGTAGGAGATGTTGTCATGGCAGGAGATCAAATTGGTACAATGGGTAAAACTGGATTTGCAACAGGCGTTCACTTACACTTTGGTGTATACCGTGGTTATCCTTTCCGTTCAGGAAGTTATGCGGTAAATCCGTATACATTCTACTAATGAAAGTAAAAGTAATAGCAAGTGGTTCTAAAGGTAACTGTACTCTAATTCAAACAGACAAAATTAAAATTCTAATAGATATGGGAATTGGTTATCAACAGCTAGCTAGTGAATTAGAAAAAATAAATTTAGAACCACAAAGTATAGATGCCATCCTAATTACCCATACCCATAGTGATCATATAAAAGGGTTACCATCACTAGTAAAAAAGACTAATTTAAAAGTTTACATGCTAGAAGAAATGGAACCAGAATTAGTAAAAAAAATACCCGAAAATAATCTTCATTTATATACTAATCCTTTAATATTAGAGGACTTAACTATTAATTTAATTAGAATATCCCATGATGTTGAAGGAGTAGGTTTTGTGATAGAACACAATAATCATTCCTTAGTTTATCTTACTGATACTGGTTATATCAATCGTAAATATATTCCATTAATGAAAAATAGAGATTTATATATAATTGAAAGTAATCATGATGAAGAAATGGTGATGGAAGGACCATATCCATACATTCTAAAGCAAAGAGTTATTAGTGATAAAGGTCACCTTTCAAACCACGCAACAGCAGAATATTTACTAGAAACAGTAGGCAATAATACTAAACAGATTATTCTTGCTCACATTAGTGAAAACAATAATACCGAAGAATTAGCTTTAAATACTACCAAAGACTTACTCGCTGAAAATAATATATACAAGCCAATTACCCTAGCCAAACAATATGAACCACTTGATGAAATAGAGGTTTAACATGATAAAAATAATATGTATAGGTAAATTAAAAGAAACCTATTTAAAAGAAGCAGAACAGGAATATTTAAAAAGATTAAAAAAATACACAAATATTGAACTAATAGAACTACAAGATTCTACTATTGATGTTGAAACTATTGCTCTAGAAAAAGAAAAAGAACTAATTGAAAAACATCTTAATAGTAAAGATTATTTAATTACTTTAGAAATAGAAGGAAAAGAATTATCATCAATTGAACTAGCTGATAAAATAGATAAAACCTTAATTACTAACAGTAATATAACTTTTCTAATCGGCGGTTCGTATGGAATTCATCCTGATATAAAAGCTAAATCAAATTTCAAACTATCGTTTTCTAAGATGACATTTCCTCATCAATTATTTAGAATTTTACTATTAGAACAGTTATTTCGTAGTTATAAAATATTAAACAATGAAAAGTACCATAAGTAATATGGTATTTTTTTCTTACTATTTTGTCATAAAATACTCAACAATAATAGTGTATAATAAAAAAAGGAGGGGATACTATGAAAATACTAATGATTGAAGATGATGAAGCAATTCGTACTGGTTTAAAGTATTATTTAGAACAGGAAAATTTTGAAGTAATAGAAACTGATAACGGTAAAGATGCCTTAAAATACTATCAGGATAATAATATTTCAATCTGCCTATTAGATATTAATTTACCAGATTATAATGGTTTTGATTTATTCAAAGAAATGAAAAAAATAAAAGATATTCCTATCATATTTCTAACAGCGAATGACTTAGAAACATCAATCGTTATGGGTTTAGACATGGGTGCTGATGATTATGTAACCAAACCTTTTAAAGCTAGAGAATTAATTTCTAGAATAAATAATGCCCTAAGAAAAAAAGGTAAAGAAACTAATATTATTCACTTTAAAAATATAACAGTAGACTTAAATGGTGCTAGAGTACTAAAAGATAATAAAGATGTTTTTCTAACAGCACTAGAATATAAAATAGTCTTAACTTTCTTTCTAAATCCTAATGTTGTTTTTACTAGAGAAAAAATATTAGCAGACATTTGGGATGTTAATGAAGAATACGTAAATGATAATACTCTAACTGTTTATATTAAAAGAATAAGAGAAAAACTAGAAGATGACCCTACGGATCCTAAAATAATAGTAACAGTAAGAGGTTTAGGATATAAACTAGGTGATGATAATGCTTAGAGATAATCAAAACAAGAAGTTATTTACTATCCAGTTAATAATTTTTCTGATAAGTATTAGTTTAGTAAAAGTATTGTCACTACCAACAAAAACTTTATTACTACTTATTTTATCACTACTAATTAGTTATATAGTAATTTGGATATATCTATATAAACAATCAAATAGAATTAAAAAGTTATCCCAATATATGAACAATATTTTAAATAATAATTACTCACTAGATATTAGAGATTACGAAGAAGGAGATTTAAGTAATTTAAAAAATGATATTTATAAAATGACTGTTAAATTAAAAGAACAGTCAGATTTAAGTCAAAAAGATAAAAAATATTTAGAAGAAGTACTATCCGATATTTCACATCAATTAAAAACACCACTTACTAGTATGTATGTAATAAATGATGTTTTAATTTCAGATAAAAAAATAACTCCCGACAAGAAACAAGAGTTTTTACTTAAAAATCGTAGAGAACTAGAAAGAATTGAATGGTTAGTAACAACACTTTTAAAAATGTCACGCTTAGATAGTGGTAGTGAAAAAATTAAAACTACTAATATAAGTCTAGATATTTTATTTAAAAAAGTTCTAGAGCCATTAGAAATTCCCATTGAATTAAAAAATCAACATCTAATTTTAGAGTATGACCCAAAAACTATCATTAACATTGATTTAAACTGGACTACTGAAGCTTTTATAAATATTTTAAAAAATGCCTATGAACACACCAAAGAAAATGGGACTATTACTATTCGTAGTAATGATACTCCAATCTATACTGAAATTGAAATAATTGATAATGGCGAAGGAATTGATTCAAAAGATTTACCCCATATTTTTGAACGTTTCTACAAAGGAAAAAGTAATAAAGAAAGTATTGGCATAGGATTAAATATGGCTAAAAAAGTAATTAATTTAGAGAAGGGTGAAATTAAAGCTACTTCTACTAAAAATGGCACTATCTTTAATATTAAATTCTATAAACAAAATATATAGTGACTAATTTGTAAGAAAAAAAGTCACTTATTAGTAATAGAAAATAACTATACTTAATGGTGCAAGGAGGAAATTATGGAAATTTTAAAAGTTAAAAACTTATGCAAAACTTATGGAAAAGGCAACACCTTAGTAAAAGCTCTAGATAATGTTAGCTTTTCCGTAGAGAAAGGAGAATTTGTAGCTATAGTTGGTGCATCAGGTAGTGGTAAAAGTACATTACTTCACTTACTTGGTGGTGTTGATCATCCAACTAGTGGTGAAATTATCATAGATGGTGAAAATGTTTACAAATTAAATGAAAATAACTTAGCTATCTTTAGAAGAAGACAAGTAGGATTAATCTATCAGTTTTATAACTTAATACCTATATTAAATGTTGAAGAAAATATAACTCTACCAATTCTATTAGATGGTAGAACTCCTGATAAAGACTATCTAAAGGAACTAATAGATATACTTGGTCTAAAAAATAGAGTTAGTCATTTACCTAATGAATTATCAGGTGGACAACAACAGCGTGTATCTATAGGTAGAGCGCTAATGAATAGACCAGCTTTATTACTTGCTGATGAACCAACTGGTAACCTAGATTCCAAAGCTAGTCAGGATATCATTGAACTATTAAAAATGTCTAACGAAAAATATAAACAAACAATTATTATGATTACTCATGACTATAACTTAGCTTTAAATGCTGATCGTATTATTACTATTGATGATGGAAAAATCGTATCAGATGAGAAGGTAAAATAATATGAATATTTTAAATAAATTAACGATTAAGCATTTAAAAATGAATAAAAAAAGAACTGTTGTTACTATTATAGGAATAATATTATCAACTTCATTAATGGTAGGAATTGGCCTACTTATGTCTACTATGCGCGAAAACATGATAGATTTAGTAAGGAAAGAAAGAGGAAGCCAACATGCTATCATTTATAATTTAAGTCAAGATGATTTATCTCATATTAAAAGTAATAATAATGTAAATAAAGTTTTAACAACTGAGAGCCTAGGTTATGCTAAATTAGATTCAAATAATGATTACTATTATCAATATCTCAAAGTAATAGCTGCTAACAGTAAGTTTTTAAATACTATTGAGTTAAGAGATGGAAGATTACCTAAAAATGAAAATGAAATAATAATATCAAATCCTGAAGACTTAAACATTAAACTAGGTGATACCATAACTCTAAACATAGGCACTAGAACACTAAATGGTGTCCCTATAGATGGCAACATATTAGCTATAGCTGATGAAACAGACGTAGTATTAACTAATCAAACTAAAAAAGAATATAAAGTAGTTGGTATTATTAACTATGACTACTATCAATCATTTTTTGATGTAGGTTTATTTAGCTATACTTATCAAGAAAATTTAACCAACACAGTTGATGCATATATTTACTTTAATAATGTTAAAAAAGTAAGAAGTACCATTAGTCAATGGACTAAAGAACTAGATTTAAGTGAAAATCAAGTTGATATAAATGATGCGTTATTAGAGTTATACGGTTCTAGCCGTTATAGTAATTTTATGAGTACTATTGTAAATTCACTAATAATAATTTTGGTAGTATTATCAATAGGATGTATTATAGTTATATATAATTCTTTTGCTATAAGTGTAATGGAAAGAAAAAAACAGTTTGGATTATTATCTAGTGTTGGAACAACAAAAAAACAGATAAGAAAAACTATCTTCTTTGAAGCCTTTGTAGTAGGAAGTATTGGAATTATCTTAGGTATATTAGGCGCATATATTGGTATCGGATGTGTTTTATTAATAATCAATAATATGTTACCAGGCGTATTTGGTACTGGTAGTGAATTAAAACTAGTAACTTATCCACTATTTATAATTATCCCTATTATTTTTATGATAATTACTATAATAGTTTCAGCTTTCTTACCAGCTAGAAGTGCTAGTAAAATAACCCCAATAGAAGCCATTCGTTTAAATGATGATATTAAAATAAAAGGTAAAAAAGTAAAAACACCCCGTTTAATTAGAAAAATATTTGGTATGGAAGGCGAAATTGCCTTAAAAAACATGAAAAGAAACAAGAAAAAATATCGTATCACAGTATTATCTTTATTCATCAGTATTGTTTTATTTATCTCATTTTCAGGTTTTATGAACTATGTTTTTTCTGAAGTCAATAATTATACTACATTACCTTCGTACGATGCTATGTTAAACTTATATGAAGATGAAGACAAAGCTCATAGTGAAAATATTGCCAAGTTCCGTAGTGAAGTTGTTAAAAATAAAAATATTAAAAAATACTTTAATTATAGAATTAGTAATTTAGTAACTACAACTCCAATATTAGATAAATCTTACTATACTGAAAAGTATTATAGTTTGGAAAAGGATAATTTACCAGATACTGATATTCAAAATGTATTACTATTAGAAGTTGATGAAAAAGAATATAAAGACATGTTAAAGACTATTAATCAAACAGAAACCAAGCCAATTATATATAATCACTATGAAACAATTAGATACAGTAAGAGCACTCGTAAAAGTTATAGTATTCCTAAATATACTTCTAAATTTAATACTAATATTAAATTATGTGAAACTGTAATGAACGATAATAAAAATAATTATGATTGTAGATTTGAAACAAGTGATTACTATGTAGCTGATTTTAGTTTCTTTGGTAACGAAATGGTAAAATATAGTAATATGATAGTAGTAATCGTTCCAACTAATTATTTTGGTAATATTATTGATTTTAATGATGGAATAGATTCTGGTATGCTATTTAAAATTGATAATGATACAAGTCTTGAAGAAGACATTGAAAAACTTACATCAGAATACAAAATTAGTCATACATATAATAATGTTAAAGAAGCTAACAAACTAATTGTTAATTTAGTTTTCTGTGTAAAACTATTAGTATATGGATTTATAACTTTAGTTACTTTAATAGGTGTCACAAGTGTATTTAATACAATCAATACAAGTATTCACTTGCGTAGAAAAGAATTTGCTATGTTAAGAAGTGTTGGCTTATCAAATCATGGCTTTAATAAAATATTACTATTTGAAAGTTTATTCTTTGGTTTAAAATCACTTCTTTATGCCCTACCAGTAAGTTTTGGTGTTATATATTTACTATATCAATCATTCAAAAATATAACTGACTTTGATGGTATACTAATACCATATAAGAGCATAATAATTTCAATAGTAGCGGTATTCTTAATAATCATTATTTCAACCCTTTATGCAACACGAAAAATAAGACATGAAAATATCTTAGAAGCTATAAGAGAAGAAAATATATAATAAAAAGATCTCATTTGAGGTCTTTTACTTTGTCTTTTGATAAATAATAACTTTATCACTATCAGAATGCCATCTATATGATTCAACACTTATATCATGAAATTCATCACTAGTAAATATAGAATTTCTCTTACTATTACATGCAAATAAACTATCTTGTCTTTTACGATAATAATCATATATGTATCCTACTTGGATAGTACCAAAGCTATTTAATGATTTAATGAAGCTATGTATCAAGCGTTTATACTTTTTAAGTATTTCTAAGTCATCACCAGTATAAATTTTATTAATACTATCACTAATGTTAGAAAAAAGTATCATATCAAATTTTAACTGATCAATTTTACTCTTTAATTGAGTAATATCAGATTCAATAAAAGTAGGAGTTTTTTCTTTTAAAATCATACCCAGCTTAGCATAATTATCTCTATCTAAATAATCATTCATCCTCCTTATATTATCTATATCGTAGGGAATTTGATAATATATAGAATTGTATATTTCTTGAGGTGTATAATTACTATAAAGATAATTAAATAATTCTAAAGTATTTTCATCAAGATAGCCCTGTGATTTTTCAAAAAGATGCCAGTCTAAACAATTATTATCAAAAAAGAAATCTAAATATTCATCGTAACTTAGACTGCAAACGGCCCCTCTTTTAAGTTGAACTTGTGCAAAAGCTAAAGGATTAATATCAAAATAAGTGACATTTTTGGCTCCCATCAAGTAAGCATTAAGCATTTGATCCCCTGAACCTGCTACAGTAAGAATATCCTTGTCTTTCAAATCAAAACATCGCAAAAATCCAATAATGTTTTCCGTAGTATGAAAATAAATTCTAGAATATTTTCCAAATTCACTACTAAGCCCTTTATTACATTTTAATATTTTATCTATATTATAAGTTAAATTATCCATACAACCACCACATATTGCCGGATATTGTAACACATATCTAAAAGTAAGTAAATAAAAAAATAAGTATACAATAAGTTAACTTTCAACATAACGCTTCTAAATTTACATATAATTAACTTATCTTAAGGTAAGGGGATTATATGTTAGTATTTCAAAAGCGTCTAAAAGAAACTAGAGAAGATCGTGATATGACACAAGAAGAATTAGGAAAAGGGATTTATCTAAGTAAACAAGAAGTATGTTTATATGAAAGTGGTAAAAGAACTCCACCTATAGATGTCTTAATAAGATTGGCTAATTTCTTAGAAGTAGATTTTCTATGGCTAATAGGAATGGAATTAGAATTTCCCAAACGAAATAATAGAATTATCAATTTATCAGAAGAAGATGTTAAAATTATAGAATCACTAAGAAAAGATAGTAAATTATATGAAAAATTTTTAATAGATCCTGATAGGGCCATAGCCGATATATCTAATCAACTAAAAAAGTAAATACTAAGTAATTTAGTATTTTTTTTGACATTATTTATCTGTTATCTCCCATATACTAGCAGTAGGTGAAGATATGCTAAAAATTATAACTGACATATTATGGAGTATAGCTATTGTTTTTCTATTGGGTGGAGGTTTATATTTTACTTTAAGACTACATTTTCCTCAAATTAGAATTAAATCTTTATTTTCAGGTTTCAAGAGTGATGAAAAAGAACCTATCTCGCCCTTTAAAAGTTTAACTATGTCTCTTGCAGCTAGAGTAGGAGTTGGTTCCCTTGCTGGAATTGCCTTAGCTATTTATATTGGTGGACCTGGTACTGTTTTTTGGATTTGGATATCAGGAATTATCACATCAGTTAATGCTTTTTGTGAGAGTTATTTAGGGGCAAAATACCAAGAAAAAGATAATAATGTATATAAAGGGGGACCAGCATTTTATATAAGTAAAGGTCTAAAAAATAAAAAACTAGCAGTTATTTATGCAATATTAGTAATATTTGCCTATGTTGTAGGATTCATGACCATTCAAGCTAACACAATCAGTAAGTTAGTTCATGAATACTGTCATATAGAAACTGTTATTATTGGTATCATAATAGCCATTGTATCAGGTCTATCAATTATGAAAGGACTTGATAGAATAATTAATATTACTAGTAAGCTAGTGCCAATTATGGGAATAGGTTATGTGTTATTAAGCATCAGTATTATTATTATAAATATAGATAAAATACCATCAGTATTATTAAATATTATTATGAGTGCCTTTAATATTAAATCAGTTACTACGGGCATACTATCTACTTTTATCATTGGTATGCAAAGAGGTATATTTTCAACAGAGGCAGGTATTGGTACTGGTTCAATCGCTTCATCTTGCTCACATTCTACTAATAAAATAGGCCTAGGATTAATTCAAATATTAGGTATTTATTTTACTGTTTTTATTGTATGCACATCAACTGCCCTACTAATTTTAACTTCCGACTATACGAACTTAAATTTTACTAACATGAATGGTATAGAGTTAACCCAATATGCCCTTAATTTTCACTTAGGTAATTTAGGAAGTATTATTTTAATGTTATCTGTCATATCCTTAGCATATTCTACCATAATAGCAGGTTATTATTATGGTGAAAACAGTCTAAAATATCTACTAAAAAATGTATCACCACTACAAATAAACATATTAAAGATAGTAACTATATTACTATTAATGATAGGTAGTATTACCAGTCCAACTATATTATGGAGTATGGTAGATGTACTAGTAGCTATTTTAGCTATTATTAATATGTATGCTTTATTAAAAATGCGTAGAGAAATAATAATTGATTATAAAAATAAAAAATAGTATAATACATCACAAAGGACGTGATAGTATGATAATTTTTCCTAAATCAATATTATCTCATCAAGATGATAAACGACTAAAAGTATTAGAAAAATTTCTAAGAGTATTAGGTAATTTTGAAAATACTAAACCAATTGAAATTACGAGTTACCGTTTTGATGATGCAAATGATGATGATACTATATATGATGCTACTATATACATGATACAAGATTTAGATAATACTATCTTTGAATTCTATGATTACTATAGTTGTATTACCCTTACTGAAGATTATAGAAAAGCTTTTCAATTAACTCTACAAAGAGAAAATGGTAATTTTATCTACAAGTACGATTTTTATCGCAGTTTCTACAAAAGTTATAGTTCTACTGATAAATTAAATATGATAGAAATTAGTTGTATCTTACCAGAAAATAGGATAATAAGATTAAAATCTCCATTATCTACTTCACCAACGATAATAGTAGAAGAAAAGGATAAAAATTATTTATTTAGTTACCATGGTTGTGAAAATATGGATAATATTGACAGTTTCAAAAAAGCGGTAGAAAGAATAAAAACATTAAAAAACTTCAATCTGGAAAATTTATTACCACTTCTAGGTCATAATCATCAAAGAACCAGTATTTATATTTCATCAGGTACAAATACATTAGCATATATATACCTTGATAAGGGAATTATCACCGAATACGTAATAAATGAACCAAATAAAACAGTAACAGTCGAATTCAAAAATGATATAACTAGAAGTATAGAAAGAACCCTAGATGATAGAAAGATTGAACATACTGAAACAATAGGCACTGAAAATCTAGAATTATTAAAATCAGATTATAAGAGATTGTTTAAACAACTATAAGATGATACAATAAAACAGTAGGTGGTATTATGATAGGAAATGATTGGGATACTATATTAAGGGATGAGACTAATAAAGAATATTTTATTAATCTATTAAATTTTATAAAAAAAGAATATCAAACTAAAACAATTTATCCAAAACAAACGGAAATTTTTAAAGCTTTCCGTAACACTTCATATAAAGATACTAAAGTAGTTATTTTAGGTCAAGATCCTTATCATGGTGTAAATCAAGCCGAAGGGTTATCATTTTCTGTAAAAACAGGTATTCAAAAGCCACCATCACTTCAAAATATTTTTAAAGAGCTACATGATGATTTAGGTTATCAAATACCACAAAATGGTAGTCTAGTTCCATGGACAGAAGAAGGAGTATTATTATTAAATACTGTTCTAACAGTAGAAGCTAATAAACCAGCATCCCATAAGGATTTAGGCTGGGAAACTTTTACAGATGAAGTAATAAAGAAAATAAATGAGAAAAATACTCCAGTTGTATTTATACTATGGGGAAGTTTTGCCAGAAGCAAAAAGAAATTGATCACAAATCCCATTCACTATATAATAGAATCTCCTCATCCATCACCATTTTCAGCATATAATGGTTTTTTTGGAAGTAAACCCTTTTCTAAAACTAATAACTTTTTAGTTAGCAAGGGACTAAAGCCAATTAATTGGGAAATTAAATAAATAGTATTCAGGGGGAAAATAAAAAATGAATATAATACTAGTATATAAAGCAAAATTAATAGAAATAAAAGATAATATTAAACAGCTAAAGTCAATTGATTTTGACTGTGACAATTATGAAGAAATATTAAAAAAAATAGAGGAAGAAACAACTGAAAAGTCGGATGAAGCATATCAAAATTTCGCAAATCCTGATTATTTTTTACAGGAAAGTTTAAATGCAATCTACGGAAATGCAATTAAAAGATTAGATATATTAAATGACCAGCTAGTTAAAGAACACGAACATTTTTATAAATTAACTGTAAAATGCCAATTATTAAATAAAAAATTAAAAAATATTGATGAATATGAAATATCAGATATCATAACTGATATGCAAAATTTATTACTTCAAATGAAAAAAACGCCAACTATTAATTATGATGAAAACGAAAAATTAGTAGAAAAAATTTATAAATTAATTTATAAAGGAATTAAGTTAGAATTATCAGTCAAAAAAGATAGTGCGCTATTAGAATATATAAAAATAGATACTACTGATATTTCTTACATTGTTATGTTAATAAAAGAAGATATTTCCCAAATAGCAGATAAAGATAATAAGAAGGAAGTAGAAAGAAAAATACAAGAAATAAATCAACATGGTTTTTCTGATATCCATTATTTAGATAAAAACTTAATTGTAATGCTAACATCAGATGAAGACAGTATATTAACTTCTAAAAAACAAGATCAGATTTTAGAAAAACTAGATGAATATAATGATATGCAAAAAGAATTAAAGAAGAAAGAAAGATCCTCTAAATCTTGCGACCAACGAGTAGAAAATATGCAATCAGCAATCAATGGCAATAAAAGAAAAAGAAGAAAAAGAAAAATTGCTATAGCTGTCAATTGGGGATTAGTTGCAGGATTAATAGCTATATCGAGTATTAAATTAAAACCAGATGAAACAAAAGAATATAAAACAGTTACTACAGTTTATGATTCGAGCACAGATGATATTAGCTCTAGTATAGAGTATCTCCCAGAAACAGAAGATAGTATCACACTAGTAGAATATCAACCATGGGAAAAGGGTGGCTTTTTAAAAACCAATTATAAAAGAAGTATTTATACCTATGAACTAGATAACCTAGATATTGATTATGATGATATTAGGGATTACCTAACATCAAATTTTAAAGAAGAGGCTACAACTACAGAGAAAATAGAAAAAATTTCTACCAAGCCAAATCATGAATATGAAGAAAGCGAATATATTATTACTAAACAAATACAAGATAGGGAAGATTATAATTTAAATTTAAATATTGGCACATGGATTATCTGTGCAAGTTCCTTCTCAGCCTTTATTATACTTTGTGATCAATTCATTTTCCTAACTATTATGAAGGAGGGTAAATCATTAAAAACTCTAAAAACAATTATTATAGAAGGTAAACAAAAATTACTTGCCGAAAAACAAAAGGCATTAGAGGCTAAACAAGAAGTAGCAACATTATATAGTCAGGCTTCCGATTTAAAATCTTCTATAGAGGTAGAATATGAGGAACTACCTACTACATTAAAAGAAAACAAAGAAATTAAAAGAAAGGTCCTAGCTCTACAACAAAATAATATAGAAAAATAACATATCAAACTACGATATGTTATTTTTCTTTTAAAATCTCTAATGTTTCTATTTTTTCCTCTTTAAAAAAATCTTTCTTTTTATATTTAAATATTATAGCTACTAAATTAGAAGGTATAGAACTAATTAAATTATTATATAAAACAATATTATCATTATAATATTTCTTAGCAGCATTTAAGTCATTATCAATATCAGTTAAGTCTTCATTAATATTTTTTAAAGCACTATTTTCAGCCAACTTCTTATCTAAATCTAGAAGACTATAATATTCACGTAACGCAACTGTTAATTCATGATTTAATTCAAAACGGTCAATTTTTTGACTTTTTTTCTTAACCAAATTGTTTAATACATCAATATCTTTATATTTTTTATCACTTTCTTTAATAATATTTACAGATCTTTCCAACAAATTATATTTTTTTTCAAACAATATATCGATATTATTTAAAGATTCATGAATTTTAATTAATAATAATTGGAATTTATTATAAAAACTAATTTCAAACATAATAAATAACATAACTAAAGCACATATAGCTACTATAACATAATACATATATAATCACCTATCTTATATATGTTATTTTATCATTAATTATATTTTTAGTAAATAAAAGAAATCTCTTTAATAAGAAATTTCTTCATCAAATATTGCGTAATTTATATAAATAAGCCAAAGTAATATATTTTTACCATCCATATCTCTAAGAAGTAAATAATCTTTACCACTTGCTAATATTGTACCATCAAATACTCTATCTCTCCATTCAAGTGAGTCAGGATAAGATAAATATATATGAACTAACTTACCATGGTTTTTACTAAAGATGTTTTCCACATAAACTGGATCAACTCTATTTTGAGTAGTAGTTTGTTGTTGACTATTATTAGTATATCCTGGAATATTCATATATGGTGGATAAGTACTTTGATTAGGAATATAAGTAGGATTACTTATTCCTAAATTATTATAACCTTGATTCATAATATCTCCTCTTTCTATCTAACTTTATGTAAGAAAAGAAGAATTTATGTAGTAAATTAATTATCTTCCATTATTTCATCAAAAACAGGATCAGCATCAGTCGGCTCAGTTCCACGAACATAATACATTATTTTCTTATGCTCATCACTTTCTTTAGCAGGTCTACCTGTAATAGGATTAACAAGTACTCCAACTACATTGCTTGGTTGTTTATACCAACTATCCTCATGATTTTTTAAGTAACCCTCAATTGTATCAACCCAAATATTCTTAGAATACTTAAAATCACTTACATTAAGACTTTTATTATCATCATACCCAACCCAAATAGCGGTAGTTATTTCTTTATTATATCCGATAGACCAGCTATCAGTATCAGTAGTACCACTTTTTAACGCCAACTTATGCTTGATTTTAGGAGCTATTCCCAAAGCTGTTGGATAATTGTAATCAATAAAACTAGAATCATAAGTACTAGTTAATAAATCACTCAATATAAAAGTAAGACTCTTATTTAAAATATTTTCCTTTTTATTTTTTCTCTCATATAACACATTACCTCTAAGATCTTCAACTTTAGAAATTAAATATCCATCCACTTTATATCCTTCATTAGCGAAACTAGAATAAGCACTAGCCATTTCAATAATATTAATACTAGCAGTTCCAAGAGGTAAAGATGGTACCTCATCAAGTTTTGCTGTTATTCCGAGTCTTCTTGACATATTAACTAAAGAATCTTCACCTAAAAACATATGCGTTTTAACTGCATAGATATTATCCGAATAACTAATAGCAGTAGCTAAAGATATAGGCTTATTACCGTAATTACCACCAGCGTTCTGTGGAGAATAAGTCTTGTTGTTTGCAAAAGTAAACGTTGTTTCACTGCTCATAAAAGTAGTACTTGCTGTAAAACCATTTTCAAGTGCAGAATAATATAAAAAAGGTTTCATAGTAGATCCTACCTGCCTAGCTGACTGATAAGCACGGTTATATTGACTAGTACTATAATCTCTACCACCAACCAAAGCAATTATCTTACCAGAATTAGGTTCCATCATAACACCAGCAACTTGTAATTCATTATTTTTACTTAAATTATCCTTAATACTATCCTCAAGTATTTTCTGAGCATTAGTATCTAAATTAGTATATATTCTAATACCGCCAGTATCTAGATACGTATCAGGAATAGCTTTAATAGTTTTTAATTCCCTCATTACAGCATCTTGGTAATACATGATAGTAGATAATTGTTGATAATTTTTTTCTCCAACTATTTTAAGTTCTTCACTAACAGCCTGATTATATTCATCTTCAGTAATTTTCTTATTCTTATATAGACTATACAAAATATTAATTTGTCTTTTCTTAGCTAAATCAAAATTAACGAGTGGTGAATAATTAGAAGGTGATTTTGGTATCCCAACTAATAATGCAGCTTCAGCCAAAGTTAAATCACTAGCATTTTTATCAAAATAAAATTGACTAGCATTTTGAATGCCATACATACCATGTCCATAATTAATAGTATTTAGATAACCTTCTAATATTTCATTTTTACTATAACCAACTTCTAGTTTTAAAGTAAGCCACATTTCATTAATTTTACGTTCCCAAGTCTTATCAAAATCCAAAAATAAATTTTTAGCATATTGTTGAGATATAGTACTAGCCCCTTCTTTAGTACTACCAGAAGTTATATTAACATATAAAGCTTTCATAATACGTAAAGGATCAAAACCAAAATGTTTATAAAAGTGTTGATCCTCAGTATTAATAGTAGCCATAATAACATTATTAGAAATATTATCAAGTGAAACCCATTCTTGAGAGCCACTTCCTTGAAAGAATAATTCATTATTACTATCATACATTAAAAAAGCATTAGCAGATTTAATTTCTAATCGAGGACTCATTTTAATATATAATATAAGTCCTAAAAAACTAACTATTCCTAAAGAAATTGCCAACACTAAAACTTTTAATACTGTTTTTAATCTTTTAAATTTTTTCATGACAACCTCCTAACTCTAGTCTTAGTATGAAAAGAATTAGAAGAAATATGTATTATAAAAAATAAAAAATATATATTTAGTTAATTAAAAATAATCTATAAAAAGTGTAATGTTAATTTCAATTTTTATTTTGAGCTTTTTACCTGAATTTTATAAATATTATTGCATTTATTTAATCTTATGTTATAATTGGGCTTAGAAATTTTGATGTGGTGAATTATGGAATTAAGAAAAATAAAAGTAACTTTAATAACCAATACTACTAAAGAAGAATATAAT